>JAHQWA010000153.1 GCA_019634045.1 Saprospiraceae bacterium | reverse complement strand
ATAATCAATAGGCTAGACGGCAGATATCCGAAGTTTAACTCAGAACTACCTAGTTAAACTTTTCAAACTACGCACAACTGTTTTTAAATATATTCGTAGACTATTTATATTGTCTTTCTAATTCTGTCATCCATGCAAGCAAGAAATTGGCCATTAATCGTATTGGGAATGATTTTGTGTTTAGGATTTCGAGGAGAGGAGAAGTATCCTACCGATGTCTTTCGTGCACCTGTGAATTCCCCCCTACGCCTATCAGGGACTTTTGGAGAACTTCGGTCTAATCATTTTCATTCAGGCATCGATATTAAAGGCGGGATTGGTGTGCCCTTGGTGTCGATCGGAGATGGTTTTGTTTGGCGCATAAAAGTAGAGGCAGGAGGGTATGGAAATGTGCTGTACATTAAGCATCCGAATGGTTATACTTCCGTTTATGCCCACATGCATAAGTTTAAGCCGGAAATCGCCGATTTCGTCAAGAGCACCCAATATCAAGAGCAGCAATTCAACCTGGATTTATATCTAGAACCCACTCAATTTCCAGTAACGAAAGGAGAGCAGATTGGCGAGATGGGGACCTCTGGATACTCTTTTGGGCCGCACTTGCACTTTGAAATACGAGATAGCAAAACGGAGAAACCTATCAATCCACTCTTATTTGGCTTAGATGTACCGGATACCCGCAAGCCCCGCATGCACCAAATTCGGGTGTACGAACTCAATAATCAACGAGAAACACAAAAAGCAAAATCTTATAGCTTATATGCTAAAGGCAATTGGATGGGAATCAAAGGAGATACGGTTTACGTCAATCAGCCCAATGTGGGTCTAGGACTTAAGGTGTATGACCACATGAATGAGGTAAGCAATTGGAATGGCGTGTATGCGGTAGATATGTTTGTGGAGGACTCCTTGGTGTATAACTATACCATGGAAACCTTTTCCTTTGACGAGCGCCGCTACCTAAATGCACACCTGGATTATGAAGAAGTAGTGACGGCGAAGAGCTATTTCAACCGTACCTACACCTTGCCGGGAAACGATCTGAATATTTATAAGAAACAGGAGAATAATGGTGTGATTTGGGTGGATAGTGATAAGGCACAAAAGGTGGTGATGGAAGCTAGGGATGTGGAAGGCAATACTAGGAAACTTCGATTCTGGCTTAAGCAGAGACAGACCTCTGTAGAAGCCGCAGCGAAGCCTTACAATTATATCCTCCCATATGATCAGGAAAACATTATAGATAACGGCTCCTTATACCTTCATATGCCGAAAGGAGCGCTTTACGAAAACCTTTACCTCTCCTACGAATCCGTGGAAGACCCCGGCAAAGATATCTTCTCTAATGTTCATCATCTCCACGATTACAAAACACCCATCCATAAGTATTACGATCTATCGATCCGACCAACACGGCTTCCTGAAGACCTGCGCGACAAAGCCTTTATTGCCAATTGTACCCGCGAAAACCGGGTCGTAAATTTTGGTGGAGAGTGGGAGGATGGCAAGTTGAAAACCAAGGTTAGACAACTAGGTGATTTTTGCATCATGGTGGATACCATCGCCCCCACTATTGACATTCGGCGGTTTAAATCCAATATGCGAGGCTATAGCCAATGTAGTTTTATCATCAAGGATAATGTGGGTACGGCTGGTTTAGCGAAGGGCCTACAATTCCGGGGTACGATAGATGGCAAATGGGTCTTGATGGAGTATGACCTGAAAAATGATCGGTTAACACATCGTTTTGATGGGACTTTGGCAGCTGGTGAACATCAGTTCCGTTTGGAGTTGTGGGATCATTTGGGGAATACCAAAGTGTTTGAACGGAAGTTTACCATTTAGGAGAAACAAGTCCTTGAATGAAATCATCCAAGTGACTTAATAAATTGAGATTTGTCGAAGCAAGATAAGTTTAGATCTCCCTTTGCTGGGACAACCAGATACTAGTAGGCTCTCACGTTCTTTCCTTCCATGTAATTCATGAAAGCCCGGTTGACTACTTTATTACCGCCGGGAGTGGGATATTCTCCAGAAAAATACCAATCGCCATTGTTATTGGGACAGGCTTTGCGCAGGTTCTCTACCGTTTGGTAGATGATCTCGACTTTTGGCTTGATACCTTTTGGTGTGACAATCTCCGCTATTTTTTGGGACACTTGTTCGTAAGAGAAGTGGTCATATAAGGCTTTCACGGCGTTCGTTATCTCCTCTTTGGGAAGTCCCTCCTGCGCTTTACAGCGCTCGTAGGTTTCATCCAATAAATGCTCCTTTCCGTTTTCCTTGAGCAGCGCTACCAAGGCACGGAAAGCCACGAAATTATTCATCTTGGACATGTCAATGCCATAGCAATCGGGATAGCGTATCTGTGGAGCGGAAGAAACGATAACGATCTTCTTCGGGCGTAAGCGGGATACAATCTGTAAAATGCTATTCTTCAAGGTAGTTCCTCTTACAATCGAGTCATCCAAAAGCACCAAGGTGTCTTTTTCGTTTTCCACAATGCCGTAGGTAACATCATAGACGTGGGATACCATTTGCCCGCGTGAAGTCGTATCCGCAATGAAAGTACGCTGCTTAGCGTCCTTTACTACGATTTTTTCGACTCTAGCCTTTTTAGCAAGTATTTTTTCGAGTTTCTTTTGCTTTAGGTCCTTCCCCTGCGAGAGAATCTTTTCTTTTTTGTAGCAGTTCAATGCCTTCTCTATTCCCTCCATCAATCCAAAGAAGGCTGTTTCGGCCGTGTTAGGGACAAAGGAGAACACGGTGCGATCATAGTTGTGGTCAACGGATTTAAGCACGTCCTTGGTTAATAATTCTCCCAATTTCTTACGCTCTAGGTAGATGTCTCGATCTGTTCCTCTGGAGAAGTAGATTCGTTCGAAAGAGCAGGCGGCGCGCCTGCGCTTCTCTATGAACGGTTTATTGATAATTTTACCATTGTATTTGACAACCAAGGCATTTCCCGGTTCTATTTCATGCACTTTTGAGACGTGTACATCGAAGGCAGTTTGAATGGCTGGGCGTTCTGATGCGACTACTACTACCTCATCGTCCTGGTAAGAGAATGCCGGGCGGATACCTTCAGGGTCTCTGATCACGAATGAATCTCCATGCCCAATCAAGCCTGCCATGACGTACCCTCCGTCAAACTTTCGGCTGGCGCGGCGCAACAAGCGGTGTACATCCAGGTTTTCAAAGATCAATTCGTTGATTTCAATATTGCTGTGTCCATCAGGTTTGAACCAGGTGTGCAAGCGCTGGACCTCATCATCTAGGAAGTGACCAATCTTTTCCAAAACCGTTACAGTGTCCGATACTTCTTTGGGGTACTGTCCAAGTTCTACCAATTCAGCGAAGAGTTCGTCTACATTGGTTAGGTTGAAATTGCCGGCCAGAATTAGATTTCTGTTTACCCAGTTATTTTGGCGAAGGAAGGGATGGCAGGTCTCTATCGTATTATCACCATGGGTACCATAGCGAAGGTGGCCCAATAGGAGTTCGCCAACGTAGGGTTTGTTGGCCTTGAGCCAATCGGCATCATTTTGCTGTTCTTCAGTCAGGTCCTCAAAGTGTTTGGCATAAACAGAGCCAAAGAGGTCATCCAAGTAGTTGCTGGCATTGCTGCGTTTTCGACTAATGTATTTATGCCCAGGAGCAGCTTGCAGTTTGATGGTAGCTATGCCTGCTCCGTCTTGCCCTCTATTGCGTTGTTTCTGCATGAGTAAGCGCAATTTCTCCAGGCCATAGAGGGCGGAGCCATACTTTTTTTGGTAAAAGCTCAATGGCTTAAGTAGTCTTACTAAGGCGATGCCGCACTCGTGCTTAATAAAGTCGCTCATGAAGGCTGTCTTTAATAGCGCTCATACCTGGCGGCATCAACGCCATTGTTTGTTTGGATGAATGACGAAAAACAGCAATTTTTCCATCCTACCCCTTTCCCAAAAAACATAGACCACTTCGCTGGAAGCCTACGAAGGCAAGTAAGTAGTCAAAAATAGCATTAGGGTAAAAGTAAGGTGTAGTGTAATGGGTTCCTGCTGCCGGAACTTTTTCATTTAAAGCTGCAAAGTTAGGCTTTTAAAAACGTTTTTTCCAATGAAAAGTTGACCGCTATTAATGAATACCGATTAGGAGAGCAGATCCCCCTTGGAATTCAATCAACTAGCGATGTATTTTCTCTACTCCAGGAAAATTCCCCACAAATTCTTCACAGCGGGGCCCCAGCAATCCACCCGCCTGAATTCTGGGATCTCAGGCCTACAGCTATGTACCAAGTTGAAGTTAAAAGGCATAAGTTTACAACGGTTGATGTCCATGTAGAGGATTTCACCGTCGGTATTTTCAGCCAAGCAGGTGTATTCGGCAAAAGCGTTGGTATTGGCGAGACTGGCGTATAAGAAAGTTAAGACGTTTAAGGTGATATTCTTTCGAGTTAGCCCTTCGGACCACTCGCAGATATCTACACCACCTGCCCGACAAATATTGGCTCCATCACTGATGAAAAAGATAGATCGATTTTTCCCACTACTTTTAGAAAATAGACTTGGTGTTTCTTGTAGAATGTTGAGTAGTGGTGTGGTGCCATCGGGCACTAAAAACTCCAGGTCATATTTGAGGTCTTTACGGGATCGACTGCCTACTGGTATCCATAACCTAGGTACCGTTCCACAATCTCCGCCGATCGTGCCAATCCCCACTTTTACATTCGGGTCCATTTGCTCCAGCATGTACAGAGCGGTTTCCTTCATCACTTGAAAGCGGGTTTGATCTTTACACGTAACTTTCTCCATCACCATGGAGCCTGATATATCTAATAGAAAGACGATTTCATCGTATTCTGTAAACTTCTTCAGCTTGCTGGCATTGTAGGGCAGGTTGCCATAAGTGGGGTGTATCTCAATGGTGTCAAAATCTTCCTCGCTAAGCGATCCCATCCGTACATCTTGCTCTAACGCTAGAGAATCAGACAGCACTTTATAATTGTGCTTGGCTTTTTGGTTGTAGCCATCGAATAAGAGCGCTTGCGCAAAATTATCCCTGCTTTTTAGCATGTCGCGCCTATGTACATGTAGATGCGATCCAAGCCGATTTTTTCGATGCGCATTTTTACCTTGATCCATCAATTGGGCATAGCCAAGGGCATTGTAGAAGATACTTAAGGTTTGGTTTTTTTTGACCTCTTCTTGCAGTCTAATACTGGTTTTGATTAGCGGAATGGCCTGATGATACTGCTCGCCATAGAGATAGATCATCCCTTCTATAAAGAATTTTAAGGCACGTTTTTTGGCAAATTCTGGGTCTCGCTCACTGAAGGACTGTTCCCCTTTAGAAATAATGGACAGCCCCTCTTTTGCTTTCCCCACCCGACTTAGACAAAGCCCTAGTGAAAGCGCAAAGTTAAACTCCTCTGGAACAGCACTGTAGGCTTGTCGAAAATGTCCTAATGCGGATTGGAATCGTTCTTCTCCATAAAAGAAAGCTCCCTTGAAATAGTGCTTGTAGGCCTCCTTTTTGCCAGCCACAGCCGCCGGAGGCGGGGAGGCGGAGATTGTTCCCAACAAGAGTAGTAAAAATAACAGTCTAAGGAGCTTCATGGGATTTCTTGTGGTTTGAATAAGTAAAGTTCGTCAATCCGGTATAAGATTACCAGAAATGGGGAACTAATCTTCTATATTGTTTTTTACCATAGAGGAACTAGAGAAACAATAAAAATATCAAATGGAAGATTGGAAACTCAGTCCCGAAGAAGCTATTGAACGACAAAAAGAGCTACGACGCCTAACCCGGCTACATCCTCTAACCCAGCCCATCCAAACGATAGGAGGCGCGGATATTGCCTATGATCAATCTTCCGATATTATTTATGCAGGCATTGTCATATTGGATTACGAAAGTATGGAAGTTTTGTTGTGTTGCTCTGTACAAGATCGGATGCAATTTCCCTACATACCGGGTTTGCTTTCTTTTCGAGAGATACCCGCGATTATGAAAGCCTGGGATAATTTACCTTATAAGCCAGATGTCTTGATGATGGATGGCCATGGAATGGCTCATCCCCGACGGGTTGGCGTAGCTACTCACTTTGGTATTCTAACGGCTTGCCCGACTTTGGGATGTGGAAAAACACACCTGCTGGGAACGTATGAAGACTTGGGAGTAGAAAAGGGGAGCACTAGTGCCTTGATCGATCAAGGAGAGACCATCGGCCATGTGGTAAGAACCCGGGAGAATGTCAAACAAGTTTGGATTTCACCTGGACACGGAATGAGTATGGACCAAAGCGTGGAAATTGCTTTACACTGTGCCCGTGAATATCGGATTCCGGAGCCAACTCGGCAGGCAGATTTATTGGTGAATGCCATTCGGAGGGGCGAGCGAAAGGTGGGGGTGGAGCTATTGAAGTAGGGAGCTGCTAGACAAATTCGCTGGGGGGATCGCGATGCAAAAACTCGGCAATCTCTAAGGCATCTTCGTAAAAGGGAAGCAGCTTATCTATCGGTTGTAATTTATTTTTTTCGTAAATCATGAGATAGCGACCTTTGCCTTCTAAACTGAGATGGTTCAGGGTAAATAGGAGTTCCAAGACATCTCTTTGAAAGTAGGGCTTCACAAGGTCCTTTGCTGAGCTGTTTAAAACGAATTCTTTATTGAAGGCCGGTGTATGGCGAAACTCTAGCTTTCCTTTGCGGAGTAAGGTCCTTAGCTTCTCGAAGGTGCCCTTGGGGCGCAGGAGGAAGGTGGGGAAATCAAAAGCGGTAGATTCAAAGATGAGGATAGTCGTCTGCCGCTTCCCGCTGTCCGGGTAATATTGATAATCAAACAGTTGCAGGTTTCCTTCTATGCTGGGCAGTTTTTGGGTACAAAAATGCCGGATCGTTTTTCGTTTACTCCCCTTAAAGATGCGTAGGTCCATTAGTTCAAAGGCTAGATCCTTGATCCCTCTCTTTTTCTGATAGGTCATACCCACGCGATCTGCAAATCGCGACAAATCGGCTTGCCGTTCATTGCCAAATATATTATCCTTAAGGTCTTCGAAAAATTCGTGCATCGAGGAATGAATTGAACTTTCCAAAGTTAAAAAAAATTGGAAAAGGGTATCATCTATTTGGCCGAAGTCGACCTAAGGCTAGACGTAAAGCCCACATAACTCTGATCTGGGATAAGCCAACTGCCAATCAGCATCCCTGCCCAGCTGGCTAAGCCACCATAGATTAAACTTGGGATTTCGGTACCGATTATTTCGCAAACGACCCAAATCCCCATTCCGGCAAAGATGGCTGCCAATGCCCCTGTACAGGAAGCTTTTTTCCAGTACAAACCTGCTGTCAGCGGAATGAATAAGGAAACTAGACTTAAGGCGGAGGACTGGCTTACCAGGTCGAAGATATTGCTGTTCCAGTTGGCCATAATAGCAGAACAGATGGCAACACCCACCACAGACCAACGCATCATTTGGAGTATTTTTTTGTCGGTAGCCTCCTTTAAGTAAGGACGAATTAGGTTTTCTCCAATTACGGTGGCAGGAGCTAAAATGGCACCCGAGGTAGTACTAAGAATGGCAGACAATAAGGCGCCAAAAAAAAGAATCTGCAAGAAAAGATTACTGTGTTGTAAAACCATTTGCGGTAGCACCATTTGTGGATCTCCAGTATGAATCTCAGGATATAACACTTTTCCGCAGAGGCCGATAAATAAGGGGATCAAACCAATGACTAAATAACCCACTCCACCCAGGTAGGAAGCTTTTACAGCCGTGTTTGCGGACTTAGCGGCCATGACCCGTTGAAAAATATCCTGTTGCGGAATTGAGCCTAAGCCAATCGTAATCCAAGCTGCGATATAATGGGCAATATGGTGCAAGTCGGGTTCAGGCGTAAACCGGAAAAAGCCTTCAGGAACTCCTTCGATCAAACGATCAAAGCTGCCTACCTCAGCAAACAACTGAGCGGCTAGGATAATTAGCCCAAGGAGGATCATGATCGTCTGAACAAAATCTGTAACAGAGACCGCCCACATTCCACCAATGTAGGTGTAAGCCACCACCACAAGAGTACAGATCATGATACCCCAGAACAGGGGAATATTTGCAATTGCATTTAAGAGGATAGCCATGGCAACCAACTGAGCAGCGATCCAGCCGAAATAGGAAGGCACCATGAAAATGGCGGAGATCAATTCGGTTCGTCTATTGAAGCGGATGCGAAAGAAATCATTAAAGGTGATGATATTCAGTCGATATAGCGGACGAGCAAAGAATAATCCGACAAGCACCAAGCAAAGGGCGGCACCAAATGGATCTTCGATAATCCCAATCACCCCATTTTCAATAAACTCGGAGGAGGCGCCCATGATCGTCTCGGAGCCGAACCAGGTAGCAAACAGAGCTGAAGCAGCTACTATCAAGGGTAGATTGCGGCCGGCTAAAGCAAAATCCTTGGCTGTTTTTACACGCCGAGAAGCCCACCAGCCGATGGCTACAGTTCCGAATAGATATAGGATGATAAATGTGATCAGCATACGGCTTGGTGGCAGTGCAAGTTTTAGGGGGTAATTTATTAATTTCAGTAGGGAGAAGGTAGTAGAAATGAGTATTCTGAGACATTCTTTGAGTCAAGGCGGTGTATATATGGACTCAAATTGTATCATCTTTAGTATAGAAAGGGAAAAAGAACTATTTTTAGTTGTTTCCGTATGCTAACTAAAACCATGTATGAAAACCTTTGCTCTAGTCTTCTCTAATGTATTCCTGATATATTTGCTTTTGGGTGTTGCCTTTGCCATCGTGTTCATAACCCTTGGCGTGGGTAGATTAGACGAAAAAGCAAAAGGCACTTCTTGGTGGTTTAAAGCGCTGATCTTCCCAGGATCAATTGCACTATGGCCAGTCCTTCTTCTTAAATGGGTGAAAAAGTCAAAATAAGATGATACTACGATTCCGAAAGCGTCATCGGCTGATGTGGATATTGATTGGAGTCTTACTCCCGCTTGCTTATGTGTTGGCCCTCTTGGCCCGTCCAGGGGAGATAGAAACCGAAGGGACGCAACTGAACCAGCCTTCTACTCAAATTGTGCGGGAAGTGGCTACTACGCCGACTTTAGACGCGTGGTTATCCAATGATGAATTGAATAACCACTATCTAGAGATAGACTATAAGGAAACGGCAAAACATCCCTTAGCTACCTTTTACCTAGGGTCGGAAGCGGATGGGAAAATTGATGCATATCGTTTACTAGGGGCAGTAGGGGCGCAGGGTCGCCAGCGCTTTTTGTTGGATAGCATAGCTATTGCGCAAGGGCAGCAATATTTACTTCAATACGACCCCATTAAAAAGGAGAAAATAGCTACGATAGCTTTAAAAATGGAATGAAGTTGTATAAAAATGGAGGATAAGTTCATGCACTAAAGCTAGTTGTAAGGACTGGCGGATAAACCATCGATCAATTTTTAAGCAACTTTTCGAAGTGCAAGGGGGAGTTTGATCTTCATTATCAGGTCTACTTCTTCCCTAAAATCATAAGGTGTTATAATTATGAGTGTTGAATATTCACCGGTATTATGGAATCGGCAAAAGAAGCGGTACGACCTGGCTCTACTAGGTTTTGTCGCCTTGTATTTTATACTGTTTGCAGGCTTCCAGTTTTGGTTACAACCTAATACTAGCCCGGAATCATTGATCATTCGGTCCACGGCAACCTTGGCCTTTCTTATGTTGCATGTGATTCTGGTGATTGGCCCATTGTGTCGTTTGAATTCCTTCTTTTTACCCCTACTCTACAATCGCCGACATTTGGGGGTGAGCATGTTTTTGATTGCCTTAATTCATGCCATTGTAAGTTTGATTCAATTTCACGCATTGGGAGATGTTAGCCCGCTGGTAGCCTTATTTACTTCGAATCCCAACTACGATTCGATCTCGCAGTTCCCTTTTCAAATCTTTGGCTTTTTTGCTTTGTTGATCCTCTTCTTAATGGCTGCAACGAGTCATGATTTTTGGTTAGAAAATTTGAGCCCAAGAGTTTGGAAGGCCTTACATATGATGGTCTATGTCGCCTATGCCTTGATTGTGCTACACGTGGCGCTAGGTGTGTTGCAGCAGGAAGGCGTGCCCTTTGGAGCAAGCCTGCTGGGAGTAGGCATGTTGCTTGTCATTGGTTTGCATGTGACGGCGGGCCTGAAGACAGAGACTGGCGGGACCAAAGCGATTAGTGATAGCAAGGAGGGTTTCGTACCTATTTGTACCGTTCAGGAGATTGAAGAAAACCGCGCCAAGGTTGTGATTCTCGAAGGAGAAAACATTGCCATTTTTAAATATGAAGGTAAGTTGTCCGCTATTCACAATGTTTGTAAACACCAAAATGGGCCATTGGGAGAGGGCAAAATCGTGGATGGGTGTATCACCTGCCCTTGGCATGGCTACCAGTACTTGCCAGAAAATGGACAATCCCCACCGCCTTTTACCGAAAAGGTTAAAACCTATGATGTGAGAGTAGAAGGAGAAACGGTTTACGTGAACCCGAAACCTCATCCGGAAGGGACTCAACGCCCACCAGCGGTCATTGGGTAGCCCTTTTCACGTTCTCAATCACAACTAATAAGAAGTAATTGCCGGAGATATGCCCAGTTTTGCATCGCGAATAAAGAGTGGAACTTAGGTGAATGACCATCGGCTGCTAAATAAAAGAACCAAGATGTCTGATCAGGATTTTTACATTGGATATTTACCTAAAATGCCAAACGGGCACTGGCGTAAAATTAGACGCTTTCTAGCGGGAGCAGCATTGTTGGCAATTGCTGGGGCCTTTTTGTTCGTAAAAGGGCAGAAGGATTTCAATACCGCTACTTTCGAACTCGGAAAACCAACGATAGTGAGTGGAATACTAACCACCAATCCTGTTCCATTACTCCAAGTGGTGCAGGGAAATGATTTGTCGGGTCAAGCTGTAATTCAAAGTATTTTATTGATTGGGTTTGGGAAGCATGGTGCTGAAGCCACTTTGGATTCTGCAGCTGCACAAAGGAAGATGCCCCTGGAGGGTAAAATGCTAACGCTGGAAGGCACTTTGATTTATCATGATGGTAAAACGCTTTTAGAACTGACCAAAGGCCCCGCCGCTGTCTTACAAATAGAGCAAACCCAACCCCTAAGAAGAAATATTGAACGGCTTCCAGGTTATACCTTTACCGGCGAGATAGCCGATCCTAAATGCTATTTTGGAGTGATGAAGCCGGGCGAGGGTAAGGTGCATAGATCATGTGCCGCTCTTTGCATAGCAGGTGGAATTCCTCCGGTCTTAAAGACCAAATTGACAGATGGTAGTACCGCATATTTGATCGTGAAGGGCAGAGAAGGGCAGACTGTAAATGAGGAAGTACTTCCTGTAGTGGGTCAGGCAGTACAATTGAGTGGTCAAGTGGTGCGCTATGATGACTGGTTGGTATTGCAATGGGATCAATCACAAGCCATCGAGACACTAGGCGATCGAATGATCCTGGATGCACCCATGTGCGAAGAAAAAGGATTAGCAGCTGTCCGTTACTCTAACAATTGAATAAACCATTCTACCAGCTCTTTTTCATCTACAATGCTCCAAGAATGAGGGTGTCGTGTGCCATTTGGCCGATATCCTTTATCATTAGTTAGGATTAGGTCTGCTTCTTCGTTACCCAACAATTGTAAGGCATTGATCAAGGCAGCTGCATCAAGGGCATTCATGCCATAGTAACTCTTGCCTCGATTTTTCATCCACCATTCTACATCTGGCTCCGTATAAGCGCGAACCGCGACACCCTTGAGGTGCTGTTCATTTCCTGATTCTAGATTGGAAAAGGAATAGGGCGAATAGTCGATATATTGATCTTCTTGGTTTTTTGGAGTCCCGTTTAGGTTTTTTTCTAAGTAGGCTGTCACCCAGGTAGCTTCATTTACGGCGATGGAATTGTAGTTGAGTCGTTTGGCGCGTTCCAGTGCCTGCCAGAAGCGAACAAAGTCAATGGGCGAATCACAAGCGGCTATAGCGCGTGGAGCAAGTTGAAATCGGCTGCTACTTTGCTGGGCAAAAATGGCTTGTTTCAAGGCCCGAGTACCCGCCAAGGACATACCACAGAATAATAGGTTCTGTTTGGGGATTTTATACTGCGAAATGATTTCCTGTAGATAAGATTCTATTTGTTGCATGCTTTCTTCCTCAAAGAAGAATTCGAACCGATTACCGGTGGTGACATAAGCTACCGCAATATCTAGAGGTAGGGCGTGATGAAAGATCTTATTGATCGTGTCTCGGTCTGAATTAAAGAAAACAATCAAGCCTCTAGCCGTTTCATCTGCGGGGAGTACCAGGGTGTAGCCTGCATCTTCGTACGGAACCTTGATCGTAGGAGTCAGCTGTAAAAGCCCCTGTCTCGGTTCTATTTTCTGTTTGACCTGCTGAGCCTTTAGCCCCTGGCAGCAAATTAGAAAGACGAATACCAAGAAAAATGGTCTCATATTAGTAATTTAGGATTGGATTACTTCTCTATACACCATTTGATAAGTTGAGTTCATCTCTTACCAAGGAACGCTCCACTTTCTGAAAGACCGTCTTTTCAGATAATATTCAGGAGACTATTGCCGCAGAACAGCCTTTTAAAGCGTAACGTACTTCTCTCTGGTTAAAACTGGTTTGTATTCATTCACTAAATAAATTACTCGACATGAAGAAATTTAGCCCGATCTTGTATGTACTATGTTTGAGCTTGTTGTGGGCATGCAGCCCAGCCGATACGCAGTATCCCGTCGCCAAGGCAAGTTTGTCAGAGGACTTGACCGAGGATGAAAAAGCCGTTCATACTGCGGCTATGGATTACCTCGATGGCTTGTATAAGGCCGATACCTCCTTTATCATCAGAAGCATCCACCCTGAATTGAGAAAGCGAGGATATTGGTTCAGTAAGAAGGAAGAGAGTTATTCTGGTGCCTCGGATATGACTTTTGAACAGTTGATCAAGTTGACTAAAAGGTGGAACAAAGATGGTTCAAGAGCCAATGAGAATTCTGTAAAAGAAGTGACTGTTTTTGAAGTATTGGATAAAACCGCGACTGCTAAGGTCACAGCTGTCTGGGGAGTGGATTATATGCACTTGGTAAAGCTAGATGGAGAATGGAAGGTTATGAATATCCTATGGCAGTCTCCTCCGCCAAATTCCTAAATCAAGAGAGTCTATTTTTTCCTTCTTTGACAAGTTAAGGCACAAAAAATATCAGAGAACCATTTTTTATGTTGAAAATCACGAGCTTTGCATTCTTAGATAAGTAAAGTACGTGTATGGAATTTGTGCCGGAAAAAATTATTGATGAGGTTGCTCTTTCTTTAGAGGGTTCAGCTGGCGCCTATGAAGAGGCGGTAGAACTACTACGGGAAGAGCAACCTGTGATATTAGCCTATCTATTCAACGAAGAACTAAAGATCTTTACGCAAGGAGAGAAGGAGTATATGTTGTATCTCATTCTCGTAATCTGGAAAGCGATCAAGGCTAGCAATCCAGATGAAGTGCCCGCTACCTCTGCGAATTCCTTTACGGCCAAAGAAGAAAAAAACTGGGAAATCCTACAAGCCCAGAAGAAGCGAACCTTTCGAGATAAACTGGATGTGTTTTTTGATCAATATCCGCAGGAAGACCTCTTAGCTTTTGTCGAAGATGCTTTGGTGGAGGATGAAGAGGATGAAAGTGTGGTTACGAAGGAAGGTAGAGAGGCCGTCTTTGTAATTCTAAAGACGGTGGTGGACTGTTGGACCCAAGTAGAGACCACTGCCTCAGGGACGAAGTAGTTTGTTGATATTTGCTTTGTAGTATTTTCCAATTGGAATCGTGTGCTCACCGATATAAATTCTGTTCCCTTCTATGGATTGAATATGCTTGATGGCTACCGCAAAAGACTTATGTACTTGCAAAAAGTCAGCGTCTGGTAAAGTGGACAGCAAATCTGATATTTTACTGCGGGTCATGATCATCTCTCCCTGGATAAAAATCTTGCAATAATTGCCGGCTGCTTCAATATATTGGATGTGGCTAACAATCACCTGAGTATGTTTCTTGTTGCTTTGCAAGAAAATGCGTTTTTCATTCGGCGGGGGACTAGCTAGGGGGGGCATGGCAGGAGAGGGCGGCGTGTGTTCAATGGCTTTATTCACGGCTTTTAAGAAACGTTCAAAACTAAAGGGCTTTAGCAAATAATCTACAATGTCCAACTCGTAGCCTTCTATGGCGTATTCCGCATAGGCAGTGGTGACGATAACTTTGGGAGGGTGGGCCAATACGCGCAGGAATTCAAAACCTTTCAATTTAGGCATATTCAGGTCCAAAAAAATCAGATCAACCGATTTTTCCTTTAAGTATTCAAAAGCTTCTAGCGCATCATAACAGTTCTTCATAAGCTGTAGACTGGGCAACATATCGCAATAGCTCTTAATGATCTCATGAGCCATGAATTCGTCGTCTATGATGAGATATCGGATCATGTAGTAGTAAGACTTAGTTTGGCTTGATAGATATCTCCCTTAATATTAAAGGAGAGGCGGTGTGATTTAGGGTAGGCCAACTCAAGCCTTCTTTTGAGGTTTTTTAGGCCAATTCCCGCGCCACTGGGTAGTTCGAGATCGTCGAAGTTGTTTTCTACGGAAAAATAAATCGTATCTCCCCGCGTCGAAAGATCAATATCAATGAAGGCATTTTCTCGTAGGGCTTCTACTCCATGTTTAAAGGCATTCTCCACTAGGATAATAAACAACAGTGGCATGAGCCGATGCTTTTCTCCCTCGAAATCCATATTGAAGCGGACGTCAATCGTTTTGTGATAACGCATTTTGTGAAGACTAATATAATTTTTCAGGTAAGCGACTTCTTCTTCCAGTTTCACAAAATCTGCTTGACCTTCATAGATGCTGTAGCGCATCATGTCCGAAAGCTTCAGGATCAGATTTTGGGCTGTCTTCGGGTCTTTTCCTACCCAGCCATATAGGTTATTCAACATGTTAAAGAAGAAATGTGGATTGACCTGACTCTTTAAATGCATGAGCTCCGTTTTAGATTTCTCATTCTTAAGTTTTACTAGTTCCTGGAACTGCCGAATTACCCAGCCAATAGTCAGTATAACCAACACAAAGAAATAAGCTAAGGCCAAAGCCATGGCTTCTTTTTCCAAATCGTCAGCTATTAAAACCAGTAGAAGAAGAGCTACGCTGATGCTTAAGTACCAAAAGGAGTAATTGTAAAGAATGGATTTACCATTGGCAGGCACGCCCTTTTTCTTTAAGTAATAGTGGAAGAAGCGGAATAGCACGATGAAGCCAAGCAACTCGCCGAATATAAAACTTAGAGTGGGAATCTTTTCTGCACTTTCTAGAACGCCGATCAAGAAAATAACGCCTAATAAAACCGATAAAACCTTCCATTCATTTTTGAGCCAATTGGGAACAAACCTTTTCAAGGGGGTTCGCTTAGTTAGCCAGCGGGCAGGTTTGTAACTGATGGTACAGAAAGCCAATCCTGCCAGTAAAACCCCGGTTAATTCTACTCCAATAGATAGAATGCTTAGTCCGCTACTGAGGAATAGCAGAGCGAGCCCAGGAATGAGCAGGAAGCGCAGCAACTTTCTAAGCCTTTTCATCCCTCAATATTAGGGATATATTAGTCTTCATGCAAAGAAGTTGTTGAACGGCCTATAGTTTGTGATAAAAGTACCTGGAAGTGGGATGAAGTTACTTACTATTAGGACAAATAGTTTATAAAGCCAGGAAGGGGGCGCAGGTCACATATATTTAGGAGAAGAAAAATTGAAGCATAGGTTTGTTAGCGAAACTAAATCGCATCTACAAATTCTATGAAAAAGACCATTTATCTGCTTTGGGGAAGTATGATCGTTATTTTGATTAGCGCCTATTTCATTTGCCCATCTTTGTATAGCACGTCTTCTATAAATCGGTGGGTTGAGTGGTGTAGCCTGAATATTTGGGTAGCTTATATTTTAATCACAGTGCTGAGAGGAATCTTTCTGCTCCCTAGTACTCCCTTCGTCTTAGGGGGGATATTCCTATTTCCCCATTCTCCTGCCTTTGTTTTGTTTGTCTCCATGTTCGGCGTTTTGCTTTCGGCAAGTTTGGTCTATTACCATTCGGGCGGATTAAATTTTAGTCATAAAATAATAGCTAAGTACCCGGATAGAGTACGGCAACTGAGTGCGCGTTTGCAGAGTAGAAGGTCGACGATGATCATCACCTTCTGGTCCATGTTTCCTTTGATACCAACGGACTTGATCTGTTACGTGGCTGGCGTGGCTAAGATGCCGGTGCAGTATATGTTAACCGGGGTATTAATCGGAGAGTTTTTCCTGAACTTCTGTTTGGTATATCTAGGAGGAGCGCTCATCTAAGAAAGGATAAAAGAGACATCCCGAACCTTGGCAAGGTGGCCACGATCCGGGATGTCTGTTGCTGGCTATGAATTTAGTTGTAGGACAGCTAAGGGACTACTGCGCAGACTTAGCCTCCTCTTCTTTTCTCAATTCTTTTCTGAGGATCTTACCGATGTTAGTTTTTGGCAGGTCGGTTCGGAATTCAACCACTTTGGGCACTTTGTAGCCCGTCATGTTTTCCCGACAGAATCCAATCAGCTCGCTTTCGTCCAAAGATTTATCTTTTTTAACGACAAAAACTTTCACTACTTCACCTGATTTTTCATGTGGAACTCCAATGGCAGCCACTTCCATTACTTTGGGGTGACCCGCAATAACATCTTCCACTTCATTAGGGAATACATTAAAACCAGATACAAGAATCATATCTTTCTTACGATCAACGATTCGGAAAAAGCCATCCTCAGACATAGTGCCAATATCGCCTGTACATAACCATCCATCCTTAATGGTATCCGTCGTTGCTTCAGGACGATTATAGTAGCCTTTCATGACTTGTGGGCCTTTCACCTGAATCTCTCCAACTCCCCCCGGACCTTGAATTACGCCCGCCTCATCTACAATTCGCACATCTGTCGAAGGAATAGGTACACCAATGGTGCCCAATCGTCCGGTACCATCTAGTGGATTAGTAGAAACTACCGGAGAGGCTTCCGTCATACCATAGCCTTCGGATAGGAAACAGCCAGTCACTCGTTGCCATTCTTCCGCTACAGCCTTCTGTACAGCCATTCCCCCTCCAACACTTACTTTCAAGCTGCTAAAATCCAAGGCTTTGAAGTCCTTGTTGTTCAACAGGGCATTGAATAAAGTATTTACCCCCGTCATTAGTGTAATTGGATACTTCTTGAAGGTATCGACTAGGGATCCGAGGTCTCTCGGGTTTGTAATCAAAATATTGTGTGTGCCTATACTGAATAGGACTAGGCAATTCACCGTAAAGGCAAAAATGTGATACATCGGGAGTGGACAGATAGCTACCTCTTCGGTTTCCTTAAGGAAGGGCTGCATCCAGGCTTGGTTTTGCTGCATATTAGCTACCAAGTTCCGGTTGGTAAGCATAGCGCCCTTGGCTACCCCAGTTGTTCCCCCCGTATATTGTAAGAGGATTACATCATCTGGTCCTCCCTGATGATCTGGTAAGGTGAACTTCTTGCCTTGCTTTAGTGCTTCAGAAAAACTCACCGTATTGGCTATGTCAAACTTTGGAACCATCCGCTTGACCTTCCGAACCACGAAATCAACGACAGCACCCTTCACTGCTCCTAGTAGTTCTCCAACTGAAGTAGAGATCACGGTCTTGATCTGGGTATCTCCCAAAATCTTTTCCAGGTTGGAGGCGAACAATTCAGAGATAACAACTGCTTTTACCCCTGCATCATTGAATTGATGCAACATCTCTCTAGGTGTATACAAAGGATTGGTATTAACCACTACAATTCCAGCTCTCAAGGCACCGAAAAGTGCGATGGGATATTGTAGCAAATTGGGCATCATCAACGCAATCCGATCTCCAGGCTCGATACCTCTTGAGTGGAGATAAGCGCCAAATTGACGAGAGTAAGTATCTATCTGGCCGAAAGTCAGGGTTTTGCCTCGGCAAGTAAATGCGGGTAGGTTACTGTGCTTTTTGAAAGTCTCTTCGAACATAGATACCAGATTGGGGTAGCAATCGGCATCAATATTGGCAGGTACGCCATTTGGGTAATTCTTTAACCAAGGTCTTTCTTCGCTCATGTTGGTGTTACCTTAAATATTAAGAATGCTTCTTTTATCTATTATAATAGGACGATAAATGT
>JAHQWA010000152.1 GCA_019634045.1 Saprospiraceae bacterium | reverse complement strand
TATGTCCAACTTTGATGAAAGCTATGGTGGTGATGTTGAAGCTTGGATAAAATTGGCAAACAGCATCCGTTTGAGATTGGCTATGCGGATTTCCAAAGTAAGCCCAAGTACAGCGAAAACGCAAGGTGAAAAAGCTATCTCTGCACCAGGTGGTTTGATCACAACTACTGCGGATAACTTTATGATCAAGAACTATGATGGTTTCTTCCGTCCTGCCAGAATCTGTTTTGGATGGGGTGATACTCGTATGAGTGCGACGATGGAGTCTGTTCTTGGTGGTTATGATGATCCTCGAGTTACAAAGTATTTTGATCCAGCTACGGATGATTCACTATATCCTGACCATCCTGACTTCCCATATAAGGGTATCAGAAACGGTGCAGAGCTAGTAGCCAAGGATGATCGATTGACTTATTCTACGATCAACTCTCAATTCAATAACAACGGTTATCCATTCCGTAGATGCTTCACTTCTAGTGAAACACATTTCCTACTTGCCGAAGCAGCACTACGTGGTTGGGCAGGTGCAGGTTCTGCTCAAGAACACTACGAAGCAGGTGTTAGAGAAAGCTTCGACGAATGGGGCGCAGGAAGTGCTGATGCTTATCTACAGCAAGATGATTCCTTCTTACCACTTGACTACGATGATCCTAAGGCATCCGGTGATGTTAATGATTTCATTAGCAGAATCGAAGTTCCTGTAAAATGGGATGAAGCTGAAGACAAAGAGATCAAGTTGGAGAAAATCATGACACAGAAGTGGATCGCGGCCGTACACAATACGATCGAGATTTGGGTTGACCACAGAAGAACGGGTTATCCTAAATTACCTTTCAACTACAAAAATGACAGTAATGCCGATTGGGGCGTTGTTGCTGACGATGACTTCCTTAGAAGAATGCCTTTCGTCAATGGAGAACGAAATAATAACCCTGACGGTGTAGCAGATGCTACTAGTAAGTTAGGTGGTCCAGATGAAATCGGTACTCGCCTTTGGTGGGATACAGGTGGACCTAACTTCCCTTAGTGGAAAAATGCCTAATCTTTAGGTGAAAAAATGGCCAATCGATTCCTCGGAATGGATTGGCCACTTTTGTTTCTGCCGATTAATGATGCTGATGCGTTCCCTGCTGGAAGGATAAGGCATCTAAGTTCTTGGATTCAATGCTCTCACTTCCTTCCGTAATCTTGATTACCCGGTTTACTTCAAGGGCAGAAAAGACGGATCTAGACCTGGCCTGATTAGGCCAAATGACCTCAAGTTGATCGATCACTGCTGCTTTTCCTAAGCCCAGTTCTGCCAGCAAACTATTGCCTCCAAAACTAGCCCCAGAACCAACTGTATGATATACTTTTCTCGTCTTGCCATCCTCCGTAATGGAGGCAATTATTTTAGCCCCGATAGCTGATCGGTTACTCGTACGCCCTTCCAGCTGCACATTGATCCAATTATTCTGATTGCCGATCGGGTTTTCAAACAATACATTTTGAAAGTTATCTCCTTCGTAAGCCCCGCCCATGACGGCATAAATATCCTGGTCTCCATCCATGTCTAGGTCTCCGAATCCCACTGCATGTCCCTTCTGGATATGCCCGAAACCACCGCTAAAGGTTACATCCTCAAAGGTCTCACCCCCTTGATTACGGAACATTTTGTTAGGGACGATAGATAGAAAGCTAGGGTCTCCAGTAGCCGCGTAAAAGTCGAGAAAGCCATCATTGTCAAGATCCCCATAATTGCAACCCATAGTGGTGAGGGGTTCCCCTAAGCCCGTTTCTTTCGCGACATTGGTGAAAGTGCCATCGCCATTATTTCGGTAGAGTCGCGGACGGTGATCCTCTAAACGTGGATCAAATGGATTTCTAATATTGGCCATGAAAATATTGGCGGGAGATTTTTCTTGATTGGAATAACCCGACACGAAAATGTCTTCAAAACCGTCGTTATTATAGTCGAATATCCAGGTGGAGAAGCTCTCGAGGGGAAGTGTCACTCCGGCAGAATCGGAGGCTAATTCAAAAGAAATTCCTTCTGCTCTAGCGCTATTCAGGTATAAAAGGTTCTTTCCACTGAAGTTTGAAAGATAGAGATCTGGATAGCCATCGTTATTCAAGTCGCCAGCATCGACTCCTTTGAAAAAACCGGTTTCGGTAATACCGGCCAGCTTCCCCACATCTGAAAACGTGCCATCTTTTTTATTGAGAAAAAGTTCGCAGGTGTTGACTCCTTTATCGGTAGATTCATTGGCGATGAAGATATCCACCCAGCCGTCCAGATTAAAGTCTGCCCAGATGGCAGTTTGGGTAGGGCGTTCGGAGTAAATTCCGGCTTCAATCGTCACGTCCGTAAAGGTCCCATCGCCATTGTTTCGGATTAGAGAATTGGGCACTTTCCCCTGATCCTCTAACCAAGCACCTCTTAAAATGATGAAATCAAGAAAGCCATCATTATTAAAATCAGCATGTTTTAGGTTAAGGCCTCCGGTTACCCCCACCAAGCCGGTACGGGCAGTTTTATCAGTAAAACCGCCTTGGGTATCATTTTCAAAATAACGAATTTGATCTTCAAACCCCCAGGAAGATACCATCATATCTAGGTAACCATCCTGATTGAAGTCATCCAAACAAATTCCGCCAGACATCTCATTTACATCCACTCCGAGATCCATGGCTACGTCCTTAAACTTGGAAAAGTCACCCTTCTGAAAATAAGATTCCGGAATGAGATAGTCTTCTGGTACCTGATCTGGATAGCCTCCTAGGGTCATGTAGGCAATATTCAATAGATACTGCACTTCATAGTCAAAAGGGGATGCTTCCAGGCAGGCTTTTAAGAACTCTATGGCTTTGGTAGAGCCTTCCTTATTGATATGCTGGGCCTTTTCTGAGATGGGGATTATACAGGATTCATTATTGTGGTTCTGTAAGCAGTTTTCCTGTTCTGCTTTTCTCAAATAACTAATCCCCAGTTGTGTTTTGAACTCCGTCAGGGTTTTTTGCTTATCGAGGAAGAATTTGTCTTGAAAAAAATCATGGAAATTCGTGAAAATCTCAATCGCCTTGTCGGTATGTCCGGCTCTCAATAACTCAATAGCATAGTCGTACAAAACCAGGTTTCGATCTGCACCGACTTCCATCTTGTCCAACTTCTTTTCATAGTAATCAACTTTCTTTTGATTAAGCACGTAACGGGCTTCCTGTGCATCTATGGCGGAACTAGCCATTTTTACCCTTTTCATCATCTCTAGGGTACTTTTATGGGGCTTTACTTCTGCCTTGTACTTGGCTTGTTCAGATGGATCATTCTCTTCTAAAGCAGTACAACCCGACAGAATATATAAGACGGCAATGGTTATTAATAGTCCCCAACTTTTTCTTGCGCTCATCCTTTTTTTAGTTAAACAGTGTAACAAATCCTAATGCTGATGGAGCACCCCAACCAGTCCTTGATTTAGGTTCAATTTGATGGTTTGACGCTGTGGGTTTTTCGCTCCATTTTTGCAGTAGCAAAGATAAAGAAAAGCGCCTATCTGATGAATAAGAAGTGAGGTGTCTGCTAGGATATTTTGTTCAACTCTCTTGGGCGATGTCCGGCTGGTGGCTAGAAGAGTCATCTTGTGCAAATGCACCAGCACTTAATATCCTTGGGCACTATTTAGCTAAGCCTGCTTATGGCCCTTCTTAAAGGTATTGGAAGGTGGCAACATCCAGCTATTGGCTATTCTAGCTAGAGTAGGGACTAAGTGGAGGTTCGTTCCGTTTCTTTTTGGGTTAGGTATTGTTGGAGGTTATACGGGATCAGTTTTCTAATGGCGTAAAAGAAACGCATTTTCCTGCCCGTAACTAGAAAGCTCTTCTGTTTTTGAAAAGCTTGCCAAACATCTTTGGCAACCTCCGCGGTGGTCGTGTAAGCCAAGCCCTTAAAGGTTTTGACGTCTCGCATATCCTTGGAAAAGGGGGTGTCCTGAATGGCTGATGGGCAAACGGTGAGGACTTTAACTTTAGAACCCTGTAGGCTTAGTTCTTCCTGTAATCCTCTAGAAAAGTGGGTGACAAAAGCTTTCGTAGAAGCATAGGTGATCATACGGGCTACTGGCTGGAAGGAAGAATTTGAACTAATATTAATGATAGTCCCCTGGTCCCGTTTCAGCATATCGTCCAAGAATAAGCGAGTCAAACGATAAACGGCTAAGACATTTAGTTGAATCATGTTCACCTCTCTTTCCAATGGCGTTTCATGCAGGAATCCATAGCTCCCAAATCCGGCATTATTGATGAGGACATCAATCGGACCAAATTTCTTAGCCCATTGGTAAGTCGCTTGAGCAGCATCCGGCAAACAAAGGTCCTGGCAAAAAGTATGGAGGTTGACCTTTGGTACAGATTGCTGTAAGTTCTGCTTTGCTTGTTCGAGTTCTTCTTTGGGTTTCGAGACCCAGAGGATGCGAAATCCTGCTTGTGCAAAATAGGTGGAGATAGCATAACCAATGCCACTGGATCCACCGGTGACTAATACCGTCTTTTCGTCTTTCATCTAAATCAGCTTAGTAGATTACTGTTTTAGCAGTCTCAATGTTTCCTTTTGTGTTTTCAGCAGGCGTTTTTCAGCCCGCTTCAGTTTCTTTTGTAATTCGGGTGAGTCCGTGTCAAACAATACGTCGGTGACTGTTGGAGTACTTTTTACATACCAGTGAATCCAGGTCGTAAAAATATCCATTTCCTCCGCTAATTTAGCCCCCTTTTGCAAAGCAGTAAGGGATAATTGTTTTTCTGTGTTCAAGCGTTTCTCCGCAGCAGTCTGCAAGATATCATGTAATTCCAGGGCTACTTCCTCTCCTCCTTCGCTTAGCACCAATGCGCTGGTCAAGGCACTTACCCCCACATTATGCAGTGTTTTGGGAGAAACCTTATCGATCCGGTCGGCATCCGTATGGTAAAAGACATCAGTGAAATGCCAAAATAGAAGTCCCGGAATCTTGGCATTTAAAAAGGGTTGATGATCACTTCCTCCTTCAAAGGGGTTCGTGTTGACAACCCAGCCATTCCGCTTCGCCTGACTCCGACATACCTTTTCCATAAAATCATTGAAATAGTGTGGGTTTAGATCAGACTTTGCCACAGGGCTTGCTCCCCATTCGGTGTGCTTGTCATCTCCTCGAGTCCATATAGCGGATGGATCTGGCATCTTTTCAATCAGGAAGGTACCGCCCGTTTTCTCTGTATCCTCTCCCACCATATCCAGGCTCAAGCCCCACTTTATACCGGCTGCTCTAGCTTTGTCTTGTTGGATAAATCGTCTAGTAGACACAATTTCATCTCCCCATAAAAAGGTGAGCGTTCGCTGCGGGCGAATCTTTTGCTGCTGGTACAAATTTGCGGCTACCCGAGCCATTTCGGCAAGTGTTCCAACCCCTGAGGCATTATCATTGGCGCCTGGTTCTTGCACGTGAGCACTAAAAACAAAACGCTCATCAGGATTTTTTTCACCCGGTATCTCGGCTACTAAAGTAAGCTCTTCGGAGGGGTAAATCTTGGTGTGGATCTTGGTGTGAATTTCGACAGGCCCTGCTTTCCGGGCTGCATCCAGGGCTTGCCAGGCGGCATAAGAGAGATTGATTCCCCAAGCTTTTGCCTCACTGTTAAAGCCAATGGATCGAAAAGGGATGGAATGCGGATGTTTCTCCGGTTGATTATATGTTGGAATGCTATAAGCCAATACCCCTAAGGCCCCTTCCTTCAGCACAGCTGTGCGAAACAACTGATAGACGTTACATTTCCCGGCTACGACCTTCCCTTTTACTTTGGCCTTCTTGATGGCGTCTGCGCTGCAAGTCTCCACAAAAACCACAGCGGCTGTTTGGCCTTCTGCTGGCGTGGAAAAACTATTGATCGCAATCATATTTCGATTGCTCGAAAAATCGAGAATAGCATGTTCTTGCCCCTTAATCGACAATTGCGCGCTGATGGGTTCCCAGCTGGGCCGACGAAGCGGATATTGCTCCAAACGATAGTGCGCTTGGCCCGCTTTGGCTTCCTTTTGAGGTACAAAACCCGCCTCTTCTAGGATCTGCTGAACGTAATAAATGCTGGTATCAAATCCATGATTACCAGGAAGCCGCCATTGTTCAGAAACAAAGTGGGTGGTGGCATAGGCCCGGTCGGCATCAAATTGATCATTGACAACCTCCAAGTATTTTTCAATGCCCGCTGGACCTTCTTGGGCGTGAACAGATGTGAACAGAGAGATAGCCAGCAAAATGTGGCTTAGGCGTTGAAACATGAACTAAAATTTCTTCAAATTGATTAAAACAACCCCGTTGGCTCCTCGATGTCCATATTGCGAACTAGCCGCTGCATCTTTCAGGACTGAAATGTTATCGATCATAAAGGGATCTATGAAGTTCACGGATTGAAAACCCGTTCCCATTATTTGGCCATTAACCACAAATAGTGGATCGTTGTTGCTGATGATAGATTTGCGCCCGCGGATGCGTACCGTAAGATTTCTACCTTGCCCGGTGACTGAAACACCCGGAGCCCGGGATAAGAGATCGGCCATCGTCAAAGTCTCATCCTGCCGGCTAATCTTTTGACTGGATATTGCGGTGGTGCGGGAGCTTTCTTTTTGGGTTCCATAACCCTGGTCAATCATTTCTGACGATGCATTACGGGGGCTATAATTACTAGAAGCGCAGCCGATCCAGAGCAGACAACTTAATAGAGAAAGTACTTGGAAAACTTGTTTCATAAGATTGTGGATTTCGTTTTAAAATGATGTAGCGAGTATCTTGAAGCCAAGCAACAGACACCAATAATAAAGCTACAGCTATCCCTTGAGCTTTCCAAGTGAGAGCTAGCGGTCAGAAAATAAATCCTGCTTAGAACAAATTATGGACGGCCTGTACCGCTGCATTCCCAAGTGGAAAATAAGAGGCGAAAAATAGCGTCATGCCTAAAGAAAAGTTTCGTTCTCCAAAAAAACGATCGAGGATATTGTTCTCGAATGCGGTGGAAGATTTGATAGCATATCCGCCAAATTCAAGAATTCCCATGAAGAACAATCCATAGGCATACTGTTGATACCAAGGCAAGCCATCTAACAGAATGGAAATGGGGACCATGTACAAGATATAACAGGTGATGATTTGCCACCAGTGCTTAAATCGGGCAATTTTGGTGTAGATGCCAAAGTTGTGCATCAACACACCCCAAATAAAATACAGGACGACATAGATCAACCACAAACTGCCTGGCGTTTGCATTAGTTTTTGCATCCAATCATTTAGAAAGGTTATCATGTGAACAGTAGATCGTTAAAAGGTGACGAAATGCCCATTTGTAGGCTAATCTATAATGCGTGAAAGAAGTCTGTTTAAGAATCTGCCGCAGTTCTTTCCTGCGAAAAGCTCGCCGCACTGCTGTTTGGCCGTCCCGGCGCGTCATCTTACTAAACCCCAGCAACAAAGAAACAAATTTGAATAAATGTAAGGCTATAAAATGCCGGTCTAATTCACTAAAAATAGCTGCTCTCCGAACTCTTTTTAACTGCTTATGTAAGAAAGCAGGCAATTCTTCATCTTGGAAGTGGTACAAGAAATGGCTGCTGATGAGAAAGTCACAAGTGGGGATAAGGAAGTCAGGATGGCTGATATCTGCTTGTTGGTAGCTGAGCGAGGATGGGTGCCCATTGTGTTCCTTAGCAAAGGAGAGACTGGCGGGGTTGCCATCAATTCCGATGAGTTCGACTTCATAGCCCTTTTGCATTGCGGTTTGAGCTAGGGCGGCCAGTAGATCCCCGCCACCGCAACCCAGATCCACGATCGTGGCCTTGCGCAGCTTAGCTGCCTCCACTTCTCGCCAGATCGCTTTTTCTACCGTTTTAATATTACCAAAAAGGCGGTTGATTTGACCCAACTCTCGCAGGGTTTGGTGCAGTACTGGCCCACGAAGATCAAAATTGTCTAGTTGCTCCGCATGATGTGATCGGTCTTTCAAAAACATGGAGTAAAAATAGCGGCTTCGAGGAAAAGACTAGGCTTCTGGCAAGATTCTATGCCTGCGCTGGGGTATTACTGTCTCCAAATGAGCAAAAAAACGAATAGGGGTAACAAAAGGTGTCCCTACTCAGAC
>JAHQWA010000151.1 GCA_019634045.1 Saprospiraceae bacterium | reverse complement strand
TCTATGATTCAAACAAGAAAACTCTTTTTGCTGCTTTTGTGCCTGGCCGTCGGGCAGGTGCTCGTAGCGCAGACTACCTACAGCACTATACAGACCGGCTTCTGGAACGCAGCTTCTACCTGGGACGCCAATGGTATCCCTCCAAATCCAATACCAGCCGACGCCACCGTTGAAATAAATCATCTTATTCAGGAGCACCCAGTCACCGGGCTGCCAAAAACTAACAATGGGACCATCAATATTAATGCGGATGCCCTTCTTACTATTTACCTGAATTTTGACAATTACGGTACGATTAACGCAAAAGGCGGACCTACTTACAGTGAATTTAGAATAGTCATTGCCACCTTTAACAACAAGGCCGGGGGGGTGCTAAAAACCAGTGGTGGGCCCGCGGCAAGTATTACCGTATGGAGTGACGGTCTCATTAATAATGAAGCAGGTGGCTTGATTGAGGTCGCTCCCGGTGGAGAACTTAGAATGACATGGCAAGGCAATAATCGGCTAAACAATGCTGGCACAATCGACAATCGCGGCTATATCCTCTCTCGTGGTGCATTCGTTAATACAGTAGGGAGTAAACTGTATAATGATAATGGAAGAGTTCAAATGATCGATGCACCTATGACCATCGGTGGTGAGGTAAAACTGACCGGAGACAGTGAAATTAGTGTTCAAGGAAACCTTACTGTCCTGTCAGGCAGCTCCATCGAATGGGTCTTGACTGCTCCGCCAAGTGGATTTAATTACCCGTACATATACCAATATTTAGGAATAGGAACCTACGGTACTGTCGACTTAAAAGTTAGTTTAGCGCCTGGCTTTGAGCCAGATGGTGGAGCCATCTATAATATCTTTCACAATACAAATCCTGTTCCAGCAGATGCCGTTTCCTTGCCAGCACTTACTGGCGGAAAAACCTGGAAGGAATCCAGGGCACCAGATTACAGTGGCATAAGATTGGAGGTGGAAGAGGAAGTAAGCACAGAACCGGGTGCTGCTCTAGCGAGTAATGGCAACAGTCAGCTGGTCACCGTTCCCGATGACGCGAGTTTAGATATCGAGTGCGAATTGTCCATCGAATTCTGGTGTAAGCCTACGGCCTATGAGACTTGGGGAGCCATGGTGATGAAAGCATCAGGAAATAGTTGGAGTAATGGCTATGGAATTTATTTGAGAGGTCAGGTGTTATACTTCTTCCCAACTGGTTTTGGGACTCAACATAATACAGGCTATGCTGTACCGCTCAATAAGTGGACCCATATTGCAGCCACTTATGATGGCACAGAATCCAAGGTATATATTAATGGCATTTTGGAGAGCACCAAGACTATTGGTCTTCCTATTCCTACCAACAATTACCCAATGGGTATCTCAGGCGATCCGGGCTACCCTAGCTTTAATTTCAATGGTCATTTGGATGAGGTCAGGGTATGGAATAAGGCACTTACCCGAACTGAAATCCAAGCGAACAAGGATTGTGAAATTCAAACGACTAGCGATTGCCTAGTGGCTAATTATCACTTCAATCAAGGGGTGGCAGGAGCAGACAATGCTGGCGTAACTACCCTAACTGATGATAGTGGAAATGGTAATGATGGTACGCTAGGATCAGGCTATGCACTGACGGGGACTACTTCCAACTGGGTGGCTCCTGGCGGCGTGACCTCTGGTCAGGCTTGTAGCGGTTCTATCGTTTGTGAGCCTATCGTTAGTGCACCACCTACTTGCCCTGGAAATGTAGTCGTTGGCAATGCTGCTGGCCTCTGTGGTGCCTACGTCACTTTTGACGTAGCATCAGGAGACGTAGCTTCACCTCCTTCTGGTTCCTATTTCCCAGTAGGTACTACTACCGTAGTGATAACAGGTAGCAGTGACTGTGGAGAAGCACAAACTTGCAGCTTCACCGTCACCGTCAATGACACCGAAAAGCCGACCGTTTCGAATTGCCCCAGCTCGGATCTCACTTTTAATAATACACAAAGTCTATGTGGCAGCATACTACTCCTAGCAATTAATGCCTTGGATAACTGCCCTGGAGCCACCATTGAACAAACCGAAGGCTTAGCTTCCGGTTCTTTGTTCCCAGTAGGCGAAACACAAATGACTTATGTCGCTACGGATGCCTCAGATAATACCGCTGAATGCAGCTTTACCATTACCGTAAATGACAATGAAAAGCCAGTTGCCGTATGTAAAGATGTAACGGTAAACTTCAATGGGGAAGCCAGTATAGATCTCACACCAAGCCAAGTATGGAATGAAGCCGCAAGCGATGATAATTGCGGAACAATCTATTATGTGAGTACTTCTCCTTCTCTCAGCATCAGCTGTGATGACCTAGGCAGTGTAGTGCCATTGACGGTCACCATCCGCGACGAGGCAGGTAATACCGATAACTGTACAGCCGACGTCACCGTAACCGGCCTCCCATGTGGCTGGTCAGAAGGGGCGGACGATGGTAGCCTCAATTGCCCTGGTAGCACCGAGGTAGATTACGATCTAGATGACGAAAGTTTCGCTGTAAGTGCTGATGGTTGCTGGCACGATTGCCGCGAACCAGACCAGGCGGCTTACGTTTACCAAGAACTTTGCGGGGATGGTACTTTGACCGCTCGCTTAGCTAGTATCAACACCAAGGGATATGCCGGATTAATGTTGAGAGAAAGCCTAGATCCAGAGGCACGTAGAGCTGGGGCTTTGAAAAACACCTCTACCCGCAGAGTGCGTAGAGAGTATCGTTCTGCTTACGGTGGAATTGTCACCCAGGCACACTCTAACCGTAGCCGCGTGGAATGGTTCCGCATCGTACGCAAGGGGAATGAAGTAAAAACTTATACTAGCACCAATGGTAGCTATTGGAGGCTATTGTATCGAGTCATCTTCCCCAGTCTGGAAGACTGCGTTTACGTAGGTATGATGGCTTATAGCACAAACGGTTCTTCTGAAGTAGAGGCAGTGTTCGACAATGTTAGCTTCAGCGGCTCTGGCAGCAGTTTGATTGACAACAACACCAGCTTGCCGAATACCTTCACCGCTTTCGATAGCGATCTAGAACTCGAGCAGCCAGACGTGAACATCTTCCCGAACCCATCCAATGGTCAGTCTCAAATCGAACTGAATGGATTCCAGGAAACACCTGCTCAGATCTGGGTACGTGATGCCTTCGGCAAAGTCGTTCGTCAGATCGAATTGGATAATCCAGAAGGAGCCATCTTGCCACTGGAACTACAGGATATGCCTGCCGGCTTATACCTCATCAGCGTGATGCAGGATCAGCAGCAGGTTATTACGAAGAAATTGATGATACAGAAATAAGTGCTTGCGCTTGGCTAGACAACCGAAGTTGTTCAAACTTCGGTTGTCTGCTGCATAAAAAAAAGTTGTGCGTAGTTTAAAATTACGCACAACTTTTTTTTGTACACTTCTCCATCTCCTCTCCACAATTATCCAAGCACGCCCCACATCTATCCATCCATCCATTTTATCCATCTTCATTGTACTAGATTTATTCCTTTCGCGACACCTCCCCACCTGTTTTGATTTCACAATTTTCAATATTTAATACAATGAAGTTGATCCCAATTTTATGTCTACTGTCTTGCCTGGGCTTAGCACAACCCGCCTCGGCACAAATCAAATTAAACAAGCTTAAAAAAACTAAAAATGAACTATTAAAAGCCAAGCAACCCAAGCCCGCTACTGCTACTCGAACCAAGACCAAATCGAAATCATCCGACAAAAAAACTGCTCCCACCGCCACTTTCGAGCCCACTCAACAAGACTATAGTGGTCCCGCTAAAAATGAGTACCAGACGTTACAAAATCGACTAAAACTAGTGGCGAAATATGTTCAAAAACTAGAAACGGCTACCAGTGACTACCAAAGAGGAGATGCTGAAAGCAGTGCAAAACGCTACTTAGACAAGGTGGAAGCCGATCTCAAAGTGGTGGCGGGATTAGATCCGGCGCTAGATATTGGAGCTGAACAAAAAGCATTTACCCAATACACCAAGGCCTATTCAAAAGCGATAAGCGCTGGTGAACAGGCAAGCTCTGCCAAAGCGAATGACGGTCAGCGTGTATTTAACGCCAATCAGTTTGTGGAAAGCATGCTTGGTTTGCTCAAGTATGGCAAGGAGGCTAAGGTAGGGGAGCCCTACACCTATCAAACCTTGCAAAACCTCCTAAATGACCGAAGCATCAAGGGCAATCAAGTATTCATTTTCCGAAGAAATATGGAAGAGCTAGCCACACTGCTAGAATCCACCAACCTCAGCTCCTGGTTTAGCGATATCCGGCAAGATGTGAACAACTACCAAGTAGCCAAGCAATTCGAGGAAGCTGAGGAGTTGCTCGCCTACCTAGAACCCACCGTGAATTTTCTCGCCGCCGCCGCCCCCAATTTCAGCCGTTTGAAAAAAGATGCTGATTATCTCATTCAGTCCTATCGAAAGAAGGGCCAGGAGCGGGCAGCAGGGGTAGCCACCGGAGACTTTCACTTGGAGCACCTCAATCAGTTACTCCTCTCCAATCAGGCCATCCAAGCGGGGCAAGAACAGGCCGGGCAATTCAAAACCCACTTTAAGGACACCGAACCCATTCGAGTTGTCCTCTACCTTGATCGAAAGCTAAAGGATTTAACCAACCAATATGGGTATGTTCCCATTGATCTTTTTATTGATGACCCCAATATGGGAAATGGGTGTGTATTACAGTACAGCTACAGCTGGGCTACTTATCTAGACGAACTGGAAAACGGCTATTTATTGTTGGACATCATACCTGATTGGCATGATTTTCAGCCGCGCCATAAGGCCATTGGCCCGGAGTCATTTGCCCGCTGCTTTGCCGGCCTGACGCCAGGTGAGCACGAGATCATCATCAAGCTGGGATTAACTTCTGGCTCAGGCTGGGGAAAGATCTTCAAAACCTCCTTTAGTTTGGAAATTACTGAGGCGGGCTTAGCTCGCTATGCTGCTTTACAAACCGAGCTAGAAGGCGCACGGAAATGGGCTGAAAAACACCAGGCAAATCCAATGCGTGATGCCGCCACGGAACAAGGCTTGCTAAAAAGCCTAGAGGCCCAGGTCCCGGGAGCCAAGGCTACCAAAGCCGTGATTAGAGACCTGGACTGGACCTATGTGCGCGATCGTCATACCGCCAACACGCTAGGTAAACGGGTAGCCGCAGAGGTCTTCTACACCCAGGCAGATGGCCAATGCTATGGCTATCGCGTTTACGCCTACTACAAGGCTTTAGCTCGCAATGAATATGTAGATCAGGTCGAGGCTCAACTAATTGGCAAGGCCTACCGGGTAGATTGCCGATAGTCCGAGCGGGCGAAACATTCGAAGTCTTCCTCGTCATTCCCTAGGAAAACTTCGAATGTTTGCGGGTGGGGAAAATCCTGCTAAACTGTTATACAAATCCTAAGAAAATAACGGCATTTGGCCATACCCCCATTTAATTCTACATTTGCGCAGTTATAAATCCTTAACTCAATCTGTTATGAAACATAAGATTACTATTACACTCCTTTGCCTTTTGATGAGTGGTGTATGCAGCCTAACTGCTCAAAAACTTGAATTCACCGACATGGATGCAAGTCCATTGGATATGGCGCACTACCCACGTACTTCTGCCTACAACAACTACATGGCGGAAGACCAAAAGAAAGCCCCACAAGTCAAAGTACTCTACTCTCGACCCAAGAAGAAAGGAAGAGAGATCTTTGGTGGCTTGGTTCCTTACGGAAAACTATGGCGCCTAGGAGCCAACGAAGGTACCGAAGTAAGCTTTTTCCAGCCAGTAGAAATTGGCGGAACATTCGTTAACGCAGGTACTTATACAATGAATGCTACCATTCACCCAGACCACTGGGTGATCCACCTCTCGACGGAGCGAGGAGTAGCTGGTACGGCTAATTTAGATGCCGAAAAAATCGTTGCTTCTGCTAAGGCAAAAGTGAAGAATGTATCCGCTAGCAATGAATCCTTTACCATTGGTTTCCAGGAAGCCAGTGCTAGCAAAGCCTACATGGTGTTCGAATGGGATCGTACACGTGCCTACCTTCCTATCAACTTCAACCCTGCCTTTTTGGATGGTGACAATGCTAGTCCAATGGACATTGCTCAATTCCCTAGCCGTTCTCGTTTCCGTAACTTCATCGATAATGAGGAGGAATTGAAAGCTAACGAACCTAAGGTGAAAGTAATCTACTCTCGCCCGCAGATGAAGGGACGTAAGATCTTCGGTGAATTGATTAAGTATGGCGAGCCTTGGAGACTAGGCGCTAACGAAACCACGCTAATCACTTTCTACGAAGACGTAATGATCGGTGGTACCGAAGTTAAGAAAGGTACTTATGGCATCATGGCCAATGTGCACGAGAAAGAGTGGGAATTCGTCATCCATAAGAACACGGTTTCTTGGGGTGTGGCTAACCACGACGCGGAAACGAATGTAACTTCTATCAAAGTACCTACGGCTGCTCATTCTGAATCACTAGAAGCCTTGAGCATGACTTTCGACTCAAAAAGTGATAAGGAGTTACACTTGGTAGTGGCTTGGGATAAGACCATGGCACGTCTACCGATTATGATGAAATAAAATAGAAAATTAGAGGACAGAAGTAAGAGGGCAGATGTCAGCATAGGTCTTTGGTTTTTGTGCTTCTAGACGAGGGAAAAAGGGTGGAGCTTACGGGCTTCGCCCTTTTTTCGTTAGGGGTAGTAGAGGAAATTCATAAAGTAGGGGCCCTAATTTAATTTTAGCCAAGCTGAACAGAAGTCATTGCGATCGAGCCCGCTAGCAGTTTGTCATTGAATACATGAAGCGACTCTTTCTCCTCCTTTAGTGCTATGGTGTAGAGTAGGGGGAGATAATGCTCTGGAGTGGGTATAGATAGCTGGAATGGCTTGCCTTGGGTATTATAATCGATCAAGGCTTGATGATTGCCGTCCGTTAGGTAGCTCTTCATGCGTTCATTGGCTTCAATGGCCCAATCGAAGCCATAGTTATCCACCTTCATTTTGTCCCAGGCTATCATTCTCAGGTTGTGCACGATATTTCCACTGCCAATAATCAGAACGCCCTTTTGTCGCAAAACGGATAGCTCTTTGGCTAATTCGTAGTGGTACTGCGGAGACTTCCCCCGGTCTAAGCTCATCTGGATGACAGGAATATCGGCCTGGGGGTACAAATGCTTAATCACACTCCAGGCACCATGATCTAACCCCCAGTGGTGATCGAGTTCTACCTCCGCCGTCGTGATTACGGCTTGGGTTTCTCTGGCCAATTCGGGACTTCCAGGGGCCTTGTACTGGATCTCGAACAATTCCTTCGGAAATCCACCAAAATCGTGGATGGTCCGAGGGTTTTCCATAGCGGTGACATAGGTTCCTCGAGTCTCCCAATGAGCTGAGATGCAAAGAATGGCGTTTGGTCGCTGGATGGACTGTCCCAGCTTTCGGAAACTCGCCACGAATTCATTTTCTTCAATCGCATTCATAGGACTGCCATGTCCCAGGAACAAGACCGGCATTTTGCTCGTATTTTTGAGCGGAGACACCCATTTTTTAAGCTCTTTTAGTTTCATTGCAATTCCTCCAATAGAGATTAAGGCCAAAGACTGAACAAATTGTTTTCGATCCATCAGATCTTGATTTTGACGGCCGGATTTCATTTCAAGCTACTACTTAAAAACACATAAGCATACGAATTAGATCAATGTGATCCCTATTCTTTGCCTTAGCTTAATCATAAAAGGTATTAAAAGTATCCCTAAGGAATCAGATTCCATTGGGAGAAAAATCGCAGCTCGTACTCAAAATCAATAGGGTAGGAGCAAGCTGATTTGTAATCACAGCAGGATTGAATAAGTAGCTGAATATTGATCTCATGTCCCCGTTTTCTTTCGAAAAAGTCCTACATTTAAAATTCACCTATGGCTAAGCTAAATACTGCCACGCGACAAAACGAAAATTATGCTACATCTAGTTGAAAGAGCTACCCACTATACAGATCGGATTGCCATTAAGAGTACAGGCCAATCCTATACCTACCAAGACTTATTATCTGCTTCGGAAAGCATAGCGATACAACTCTTAGAAGGTCGGAATGATTTACAAGAAGCTCGAATCGCATTCTTAGTGGATCCCAGCTTTGACTACGTTAGGCTGCAATGGGGCATTTGGCGAGCTGGGGGTATTGCCGTACCGCTCTGTACCAAACACCCGCTACCTTCGATCCAATATGTTTTGCAAGACACCCTGGCAGAAGTCGTTATCTTTTCTAAGGCCTATGAGTCACTCCTCAGCCCGCTTTTCACGGAATCCCAGCATCAATTTATCCGCTTAGAGGATATCGGGGAGC
>JAHQWA010000150.1 GCA_019634045.1 Saprospiraceae bacterium | reverse complement strand
GGTCACTCCTTATTATGCGAATGGAGAACCAGAATTAGCGTGTGAAGCCATTAAAATTACAGTGGGCAGTCGACCAGCCGGAGCACCAAAATACATTCGGAGAAATATTGCCGAAATGCCTCCTGGCCATCCGCACCTAAAAACCTACCAGGAAGGGGTACGACAGTTAAAGGCTCTGGATGTCGCGGAGCCAGATAATCCCTTCTGTTGGAGCAAACAATCTCAGATTCATGGCAGCGGCAAATGTCAACATAGCTTCGGGCAACCCAACCTCTATTTTCTGCCCTGGCACCGAGCCTACTTATTCTATTTGGAAGAAGCTATTCGAACCGTCACCGAAAGGGAAGATTTTGCCCTCCCCTACTGGAGTTGGACTCAACACCCTAAAATACCCAAAGCCTTCTTAGGGGGAGAAACTAATCCCCTCTGGCATAGCAATCGGAGTATAGATCCAGAAGAAACACCTTGGGTAGAAGCGACTCAGCAAAGGCAGGTAGAAGGTATACAGGACAACATTGCTTTTGGCCCTTTTTCTCGGGGTTTAGAAAGAAGTCCGCACAATTTCGTTCACTCTGGCATAGGAGGAGATATGCAGGACCCTGTTTCAGCAGCATCGGACCCTATCTTTTATTGCCACCATGCCAATGTGGATCGCATTTGGGGAGAATGGAACGAAGACCCAGATCCTCAGCGGGGCAGCAATCCTAATACACAGAGTTGGAAAGAAAACTTCGACGTGCCTTACACGGCTCACTTTTTCACCCGGGATAAGGAATTTGCAGAGGTCCAAAATCGAGACCTCTCCTCCACGCGTCTACCCAAGCTCGACTACAGATATGATACTCAAAAGGAGGTCCTTGAGACAGAAGAACTGAATTCTTTCCAAGCGAAGACCTACTATGTGCAAGAGGGTGTCGATAGCCTTACTTTTAGCGCTAACACCATCACAGTAGCCAATACGAATACGGTAATAGAAAGAAGGATCAACGTCACCAACCCTAGGCTGTTTGACTATATTGAACAAGCCAGTCGAACCCGACCTGAACAAAACCAACTCCGTTTTGTCAAGGTTTTGGTGGAAGGGATGAAGCCTCCTGCCGGAGACCCGCTTCAAATAAGGATTTTCATTAACTGTGAATATATTGATATTGACATCCCCACCAATGACCCGCACTACGTTTCCTCTTTTTCTTTCTTTGAGAGTAGCAAATCGGAGCACCAACACCACGAGGGACATCAGGATGGCTATCGGTTTTCCATTGATTTGACTGAAACCTTGCGAAAGTTGCGCGGTACGGACAGTTTTCCTACTGCTGAGCGGGGACTTGATATCCAAATGGTGGCTCTACCCGGAAATGCGGAAGGTGCAATTCGCCAGTATCAACCGGGTACGGTCAAAGTCGGACTGGTCATTGCCAAAGCATTTTTGCAATAAGTAGAGAAAAATGATCAATCACAACACTACCCCATATAAACTCATAACGATGGGCATAGTTACCTTGATTTTGGGGTTAAGCTGTGCTAGTTTTTCACCTAAGCATGATATACCTACTGCTTATGAATCCAACTCCATGAAATGGCCGACATCAGATAGCACGGCATTGATCAGAAGCATTCCACTAGATGAAGCTACCCGAATGCTATTGAATCAGATTATCCAGGAGCCAGATGCAGAGGATTTGAAGTACCAATGTTTGTTGCTAGAGTTGATCGGAGTCCGGGAAGCTAAGGGGCAGGCAATTGCTGTTCGTATTTTCCTAAACCTGCCAGGCGCCGATGAAGAAACAAGCTATGAAATGCCCAACTTTGTCACCTCCTTTACCTTGGCCGATTCAGCCCCCGAAACACCAAGAGACTTAATTTTCAATCTTAAACCTACTATTCTCCGGCTAGGAGAGGGCCTTCTGGAAGATATAGATAATGGGAGATTGACCCTTGCGTTTGTCCCCTTTCATTTCAGGGCTGAAAAGGAGGTAAAAAAAAGTGCGATCCAGTTTCGCACCGAAGCACTCAAATTAGTTGTAGACTGCGAATAGTAAACCCAAGCTTTATGTGTCATAGATCTAACCACCATCACGTCAATGGCTTCAATCCACCACGATTGCAGACGGATAAGTTGCCAGCTAACGCACGCGTAGATAAAGAAGCATTGCAAGCCGAACGCAAGGAAGCGAGAAGAAATAGAAGACGTGCCAAACGTTTGGTAACGGCCTATCAAGTGCATGTTTTACAGCATGGAGAAACAGTGGACAAAAATATAGAGGTGTATTCCGGTGTAGATGCTAGTATCAAGATTTCAGCGAATACCAAGAGTCCTAAAGCCGACGAGGACATGGAGATTCTGTTTGACTACACGGGCAAGATATTTGACTTCTTTGCCAAGGAATTTCGTAGAAATTCTATTAATGGTGGGCAAGCTGGAACTGGCGTTCCCGTGATCGTTAAAGCCCATCATCGCACCTCTACCAATAGGCATATTGCTAATTCCTTTTGGGATCTTAGAGATAGACAAATACTAGCAGGTGAAGGAGATGAAGTAAGAAGATCTTACGCAAGGGATTTGACAGTCATAGCTCATGAGTACACGCATGGAGTCATACAACACACACAGAAGGGCTTAGGAAAAAGGCATCAGTCTGGAGCTTTAAATGAAAGCTTAGCTGACATCTTTGCGTGCATGATCGTCCAATATTACAATTGGCAAAATGGCGAGTTTCCCGATACCAGCGCCCCGGTACCAGCTCAAGATGCCGATTGGAAAGTCGGCGCTTATATATTTAAGGAAGACGACATAGACTATATCGAAGGCATGGCCGTCAGGTCCTTGCGAGAACCAGGGAAGAAATATAACCACAGCTTTTTATCTAATGTCTTAGGGGGACAACCCCATCACATGGATCAATATCGAACCAACTATGGGCCCTACATCAATTGTGGAATTCCCAGTCACGCCTTCTACTTGCTGGCTGATTCCTTCGGCGGTTTTTCCTGGGAGAAAGCCGGGCAGATCTGGTATAACACCCTATTAGCAAATGAAGATCCCTTTACCGACTTCAAACGTTGGGCCAAGCTTACCGTCAAGGAGGCTCAAAAGCTATTTGGAAATAATGATCCCGCCGTGGAATTGACCAAAGAAGCTTGGAAAAAAGTGGGTATTCGAACTTAGCAGTTTCTTATCAGGGACCGCAAAAGTGGACATGTAGAAAGTGTATTCAATGCGTGGTAATCTTGGTCTAAAACACGCAGCAATGGCTAGAGAAGAGCCTAGGGTACCACGCCCTGATACCCCACCGATATTTGATCGAGTTAATAGGAGTAGGAGCTGGATGAAGAGATTCCTCAAGCCCCTCCTCTACGCCCACCTTTTGCGCTCTTCAAAACATCCATTCAACACTTAACATACACCTATAACATTGAAGTGCAGAACCTTACCCACATCAACATGTGGTTTACTCCGGATTGGAAGTATGATAACTTTATATCTGTAATCGCAAAGTTTTAACAATCCAATTTACAAACCTACTACACCCCTACATCATGAAAGTTTCAAAGATTTTTATGTTGCTGAACGCACTTCTAATAGTATGTACAGCAACTGCTCAAACTCCTAAAGGTGGCTATGGACCTCCTCCAAGCGAATCTGGTAAATGCTATGCTCAATGTCTTATTCCAGGCAACACAAGAACCACTAAAGATTCATTGGAAGTGAAGCCAGCCTGGACGATACCAACGGTAGTAACTCCAGCCCCAAGGACGACACAGACCACCTATACCATCAAAGAGGCTTGTTCTACCTGTTCATTTACGAGTGAAGAGAGCATCGTAAAAAACGAAGAAGATGTTACGATTGTACCTGGATATTGGGAATACACGACCACGCCAGCCCGTTGGACAACTGTATATGATACCATCATCACCAGGCCTGAAGAGGTTAGTTACAAAGTCTACGACCCTAAGTTCAAGGACGGAAAACATGGAATGGGCATTAGCGGTCGTATAGAAAAAGGGATCTGTAGGCCAGCTAAGACAGGCAATGAAAAGCGTGAAGTCGTAATCAAAGAAGCCTGTACAAAAATGGAAGTAGCTGATTATATCTGGGAGGATGAAACTGTTTTCGTCCAAGTAAAGGCTCCAACCCAAAGATGGGAAAAACGCAAAGCAGATGCGAATTGCCTTTCGGCCGATCCAGAGGATTGTCTAGTCTGGTGTTTGGTAGACGTACCCGAGGTAAAAGAAAGATTCACCAAAAAAGTAAAGAAAGGTTGCCCGTACGGCTTCGAAGATAACGGTGAATACTGTGTGAAACGCACAGAATCGCCCGAAGTCACTAAGACGGTCAAGGTGGTCACTTGTGACGAACCAGCTACTTTCGAAAAAGCTGTTGCCATTTCTGACAACTTTCGCAGTATCGACATTAAAGAACTGTCCAAACCTGCCCGTTACGAAAAGATGGTACGGAAAGCTGAATATAAATTGATTACACGTAAGGTGTTGACTTCCCCAGCCAAAATAGACAGTAATTGGGTACCTCCCGTAATTAGAAAGGAAGTGATCACGGCAACAAATGTAACGGTTACCGGTGTAATTGATAAAACACAAGAAGTGACGGAATCTTGCGAAAAGACATTGTGCACAGACCCCTACATCGAGACAAAGTCCGAGGGCCCGATTTTTACCCTTGTTTCAAGAGAAAGTACTACGGTCGGTGGCTTCACCGAATGGAGAGAGGTACTTTGTCCAGCTGACGTAAACAGCTATACGATCCGCACTATTCAAAGAGCGTTGAAATCCAGGGGTTACGATTGTGGACCGGTAGATAATATACTAGGCGCCCAAACGAAGGCTGCCCTGACAAAGTTCCAAAAAGATAACGGCTTGCCTGTTGGTCAACTTGATTTTGAGACCTTAAGAGCACTAGGCATCCAATTATAAGATAGAACTCCTCTTTACAAATACAGTTCCCGGATTTAGGCAAGTGCCTAAATTCGGGATCCTTAATTTGGGAAATGCAGGATTACTCCACTCCTAAACCGCGCTGATCCCCTTACCCCACACTGAACATTTTTTAAAAGCGGTAAATTTTCTCCTACTTCTTTCTGTATTTTTGCGGCATGCAATATTCGACGCACGATCTTAACGATACCATTGTAGCGCTTGCTACGCCTACCGGCATCGGTGCAATTGGGGTAATTCGCCTTTCGGGCAAAAATGCTATCGCTATCTGTAATGGCGTCTTTAGGGGCAAGGATCTTGAAAAGCAAGACACGCATACGATCCACTTCGGTACGATCCGGGATAGCGAGGATCAAATCATCGATGAAGTGCTAGTTTCACTTTTCGTAGGTCCGAGATCCTATACCGGCGAGAATGTGGTGGAAGTTTCTTGCCATGGCTCTAACTATATCATTCAACAACTGATTCAACTCTTTGTGCAGGAAGGGGCCCGCATGGCCCAACCCGGTGAATTCACCCTGCGCGCCTTCCTGAATGGCCGCATGGACCTGAGTCAAGCCGAAGCCGTAGCTGACCTAATCGCCTCTAGCTCCACCTCTTCCCATAAGCTCGCCATGCAGCAGATGCGAGGTGGTTTTAGTGATGAAATCCAAAAACTCCGTCAACAACTACTCGATTTTGCCAGTTTAATTGAACTGGAGCTCGACTTTTCCGAAGAAGACGTAGAGTTCGCCGATCGTACGGAACTCAAGAAATTAGTCAAAAAGATTCAAACCTACATTCACGCCCTCATCCAATCCTTCGACCTCGGCAATGCCATCAAACACGGCATCAACACCGTCATCGCTGGCCGCCCCAACGCCGGCAAATCCACTCTCCTCAATGCCCTCCTAAACGAGGACCGAGCCATCGTCTCCGATATTGCTGGCACCACCCGAGATACCATCGAAGAAGTCCTCAATATCGAAGGCATCCAATTCCGCCTCATCGACACCGCCGGCATTCGCGAAGCCAGCGATCAAATCGAAGCTATTGGTGTAGAAAAAACGATGGAAAAGATCAGCCAATCGGCCCTCTTGATCTACGTCTTCGACGTGGTCCAGATGCAGCCCGAGGAGGTTCGGGAGGATCTCACGAAGCTCGTCAAGCCCGGCATGCACCTGCTCGTCATCGCCAATAAGATGGACTTGAATCCGTATACGAAGTTTGAGCACTATTTTGAGAGGACAGAGGACAGAGGGCAGAAGACAGAAGACAGAGGACAGAAGACAGAAGACAGAGGACAGAGGACAGAAGACAGAGGGCAGAGGGCAGCGGATGCCGAATTCCTTTCTACTGTTTCAGAGGCTCAGTGGGTCCCGATCTCCGCGCTGGAGAAAATGAACATCGGCTTCCTAAAAGAAAAACTCTACCAATCGGTCCTCACGGAGCAAGTACAGGTCGACAGCACCATCGTGAGCAATGCCCGCCACTTCGAGG
>JAHQWA010000149.1 GCA_019634045.1 Saprospiraceae bacterium | reverse complement strand
CCCACCTATTCCTGCGTTATTGACCAATATATCGATTTGCCCATAATGCTCTAAACAGCTAGCAATCATCTGATTAACGGATGATAAATCCGCTACATTGGTTTGTACAAAGAGGGCTTCACCTCCTTTTTCCTGTATTTCTGCAACGACTTGACTGCTCCGCTTATCAGAGAGATCAGCTGCCACAACTTTTGCCCCTTTTTCGGCGAATAATAGTGCCGTGGCTCTCCCAATCCCTGATCCAGCTCCAGTGATGATGGCCACCTTACCTTCAAATTCTTTCATGTATTCCTTTTAAACTGAAAAGATAAATGCATGCTTCAGTAATGCGACATATCTATTGTCGCGCTGCTGAAGCATGCATTTCTGATTCCTATGGCAAAGTATTTAGAGGGCTTCCAACTCCTTGGCCAAAGCCTCAATATCTGAATCGCTATCTATGTAATCAGAAACCACCTCATATTCCTCTGCTCCCTTACAGCGCAACAATTGCATAGAGCGAGTGGCCTGATGATCATCAGGTCCAAATGAGACCGTCAAGCCTTGCAGGTCATAGTTTGACATACCTTCCAGGGCCTCGATCAATCCTTCTCGAGTGACGTCATCTCCCAGTTTCTTCAGGGCATCAGTGAAAGGCTGAGCATAGAGGAATCCACTGTAAGGAAACAAACCCCACCGATCTTCTGGATAGAATTTGGCAAAGGCGGCTTTGAACTTGCTGATTACTGGATCATCTTGTTGGTAGGGTGGGGTGGCTAAGGACCCAAAAATAACACCTTCCCATCCGCCTTTGGTTAGGTTATGCATTAAGCCCATATCAGATAGGATAAAAGAAGCAATGAATTGAGGCTCAAAGTTGATAACCTTGGCATTGGTGACGGTGATTACTCCTTGCCTGGGCAGCGTCCAGAGCAATACGACATCCGCCTCAGCATCCTTCAATCTCGCAATATGCGAACTCAAGTCCGTGTCTGTAATTTCGACCGGTACTTCTGCGACAAAATCTAGTCCTTTTTCTTTCAGGACACTTCTAGCTCCGACCAAGGCGCTTTTTCCTACATCATCATTCTGATAAATGATCCCAATCTTAGTACTTCCCAGGCTATCCAACGCATATTTGGTTTGAATAATGCCTTCATCAATATAATAGGGAAGCATAGCGAAAATGTTCTTTTTGGTAGGAATGGACCAATGGGTAGCACCCGTGATCGGTGGGATCCAGGGAATGTTCTCTTCGACTACATATTCCATAACAGACATGCAGGGGGCAGTTCCAATACCGCCAACTAGCGCAAAGATTTCATCCTTCTGCACCATTTCGCGTACGGCTGGGACGGTTCTGGAGGGATCGTATGCATCATCTTTCATGACAAATTTGATCTGCCGACCATTGATGCCTCCTTCTTCGTTGATCATTTTGAAACAAGCATCCATGCCTTTTACAATATTACCCCATAGGGCGGCAGGCCCAGTCAAAGGGCCAAAGGAGCCGATCACAATTTCAGTGTCTGTGACACCCGTAGCGTTGCCGGCAGATGCATCATCCGTTCCACTAGCTTCCCCTCCTCCGCAAGACCACATGCCAAGGGCCAAAATCAGGCTGGCCACAAGATGTAAAGTATATCGTTTCATAATAGTGATTGATTTAGGAAGTGAATATCCCCGTGGTTCTCAAGGATCACTTCAGTGTTAGAAAAGGCGTATTGAAACATAACGGTCGAATGTTAGTACATAGATTCGATTAACTCCCCATAAGCTTCATTGATGTATTTACGCTTGACCTTCATGGTGGGAGTCATCTCGCCATCCTCTTGGTATAAGCGTTTATTTAGCATCCGGTATTTCCTAATATTTTGGACCTTCGCTAAGGTCTTGTTGACCTTATTGATTTCTCCATCTATCAGCTTTTGTATGGCTTCATTTTCTGCAAGATCGGCATAGGTGGAATATTGGATTTTATGGTCTTGCGCATATTTATTGATGTTGTCCTCGTCCAAGACGATGATGGCTGATAGGTATTTTCGCTTGTCACCAATGACGATAGCATCATTGATGTAGGGACTAAATTTCAATTTGTTTTCGATGTATTGCGGGGCAATGTTTTTACCGCCAGCCGTGATGATTAGATCTTTTTTACGGTCCACTATTCTCAAATAGCCTTCTTCATCTATTTCGCCTATATCTCCCGTATGCATCCAACCCTCCTGCAAAGCTGCTTCCGTAGCTTCAGGATTTTTGTAGTAGCCTTTGAATACACCGCCATGACGCGTCAAAATCTCCCCATCCTCTCCCAATTTAACCTCTGCACCGGGAATAGCCTTACCAACCGTACCATGTTTGAAATCCTGGATGGTCGAAAAGGAAATTAAGGCGGAGGTCTCCGTCATACCATACCCTTCTACTAGCGTTAAACCAATCTTTTGATAGAACTTGAGAATGTCCGGAGAAATCGGTGCGGCACCACTAAAGGCGTAGCGCATTTTTTCCATCCCCAAGCGCTCTTTCAGGTAATAGAAGATACCGCGCTGAGCTATGAAATGGCGTAGGCGGAGCCATGGAGAAGGTGTCTTGCCTGCGGAAAGTGCACCTTGATACTTATCCGCCGTTTTCAAGGCCCAGGCGTAGGCTTGCCGATTTAGCCAGTCCGCATCCTGCATCTGAATGTATATCCGAGAATAGTATTTTTCCCAAATGCGGGGGACCGCGTAGCCAATGGAGGGATGTATTTCACGCAGGTTTTGCGGAAGCGTATCTATGCTTTCCACAAAGTTGATCTTGTACCCCACAACGAGATGTACGTAGACGCTAAAGGTCCGCTCAAAGATATGGCAGAGAGGAAGAAAGGACATGATTTCCTCATCAGGTTTGAGCATATTGGCATCGTCGATCGAAGCCAAGGTATGAGCAGCCCAAAGGAGGTTCTTGTGTGTTAGCATCGCTCCTTTTGGGTTACCCGTCGTACCAGAGGTATAGACTAGAATGGCCGTGTCATCCTCCTGGATCTCGTTGGATATAGAATTGATTGTGGGGCGGTTCACTTCCAGTTTATCCTGCCCCTTTTTTATGATCTGCTTCCAAGACAAGAGCTGGTTCTCTTGCAAGTTTTGCAAGCCCTTTCCTTCCCAATAAACGACCGCTTGTAGAAAGGGACTATCTTCCCGAAAACGCAGCCATTTGTCCACCTGCTCCTCGTTTTCCGCAAATAGCACTTTGCATTCTGCATGCTTAACTACATAAGCGACTTGTTCCCAGGCGTTGGTGGTGTAAATACCGACCGTCGTGGCTCCAATCATTTGCGAAGCCATATCAATGTAGAGCCAAGTGGGACAATTTTCCCCGATCACTCCGACGAAATCTCCTTTCTGCACCCCTAATTCCAACAGGCCGGAAGCCAGCTTCTCCGCAGCGGCATAGTACTCCCCCCAGGTGACCTCTTGCCAGAGGCCATATTCCTTGTGCCGCATGGCAACCTGAGTGCCCAGGCGCTCCGCAGTAGCTTTAAACTGTTTAGGTACGATATAATTTACATCCATAATACTACCATTAGGTTTAGCCCCAGCGCCGTTTTCGCTTATATCTTTGCTGGCCTTTAACAGAAACTTCGGTTTTAATACCTAGATAGAATTCTTTGACATCCTCATCTTCTTGCAATGATTTGGCCGTGCCGGAAGTAACGAACCGGCCATTTTCCATAATATAACCATAGTCAGCTACCTTCAAGGCCATATTGGCATTCTGTTCGACCAAAAGAACCGTAATACCTTCGTCTCTAATCATGGGAATAATCTCGAAGATCATTTTGACTAGGGCAGGGGAGAGGCCTAAAGATGGCTCGTCCATCAGTAGTAGCTTTGGACGATTCATCAAGGCTCGAGAGATGGCCAACATTTGTTGTTCTCCACCACTTAGGGTCCCAGCCTGCTGTTGTAATCTATCCTTCAATACCGGAAAGAAAGAAAACATTTTATCTAGATCCTCCTGAATGGCCCGACGATCCTTACGCAGATAGGCACCTACCATTAGGTTCTCTTTCACTGTGAGCTCGTCAAACACTTCGCGCCCCTCTGGCACATATCCAATCCCTCTAGCCACGATCCGCTCGGTGTCCTTTCCATGAATCTTTTCTCCCTTGAATTGGATCGTGCCTTTATCGGGCTGATCATCAAGTAGTCCCATCACGGTGTTCAAGGTGGTCGTTTTCCCAGCTCCGTTATTACCCAGAATGGCAGTTATGGACCCTTCTTTAATCTCAAAAGAAACGCCGTGTAAGGCTCTTACCTTATCATAGTAGGTCTCAATATTGCTGACTTGTAAAATAGATTCCGCCATAAGGTATTATACTTGAGTAATGTCTTCCCCTAAATATGCTCTGATTACTTCAGGGTGCCCGAGTACTTGTTCCGGACCTCCAGTGGTAATGGGTTTACCAAAGTTGATGGCTAGTATCCGGTCCGATATGTTTTGAACCATCTGCATATTGTGCTCAATCAAGATTACGGTGATGCCTAAAAGATCCCTAATGTCTCTGATCCAAAAGACCATGTCTTCCCTTTCCTCTTGTGTCAATCCAGCCGCTGGTTCATCAAGTAGTAATAAATCAGGTTCTAAGGCTAAGGCTCTACCCAATTCCACCAACTTTTGTTTACCATAAGGAAGGTTCGAAACAAATTGATCACGTGCGGACTCCAATTCCAGGAAATCAATGATCTCCTCCACCTTCCTGCGGTGATGCAATTCCTCTTGCGCAGCTTTAGATCTTTTGAAGGAAAGGCCGAGAATAGCTGCAATACTGGATCGCATACTCAAATGACGACCCAACATGATATTGTCAAGGGTGGTCATGTGAGCAAAAAGCTCTAAGTTTTGGAAGGTCCTGGCAATACCCACGGCTGCGATTTGGTCCGGTCGTTTTCCGATTAGATTTTTACCCTTGAAAAGGATTTCGCCCTGTTCGGGATGATACAAGCCATTAATACAGTTGAAAATGGTTGATTTCCCTGCGCCATTAGGTCCGATTATGGAAAAGATCTCCTTTTCCTCTACTTGAAAGTGAAGCTGGTCCACGGCCTTTAAACCACCGAAGGATTTGCTAAGATTATTTACTTGAAAAAATGCCATAACTAGCTTATACTTTCCTGACGTAATGTTTATCAAATAAGCCTGAAGGCTTGAAATATAGAATCAATACAATGATGGCGAAGGCCACCACCGACTTAAATTCAATGGAGATATAGAAGCCAAAGAGGTTTTCGACTACCCCTAGGAGTAGGCCACCGATGACGACTCCGTGCAAACTCTTCATACCCCCCAACACAGCCGCAGCAAACCCCTTCAAAAGTGGGTCCCACATCATAGACGGATCAAGTGTGAGAATCGGTGCAACTAAGACGCCGGCAATGGCTCCAACTACGGAACTGATACCAAAGGTGATAGCCATAATACGATTAGCAGAAATGCCATTCATGCGCGAGGCATTGACATTCTGTTGGCAAGCCTTCATGGCCAATCCTAGCTTGGTCCTTTGAATCAATAGATAGATCACGATTAAGACAAGCATGGCAATGATGAGGGTGGCCAGATTCAACTCCGTTAAAGCGAAGGTGTCATTTTGAAAGATGACCTTCGATTCCGAAAAAGGAAGATTGATTTGTTTTTGGTCGCTACCCCATTTCCACCCAGCCAAACCATACAGCATCAACTGAAACCCGATCGTAATGACAATGAGATTCAAGGGTGTAGGCATTTTAGCCCGCCGCAAGAACAAAAACTCTAACAGCAGCCCCAACACGAAGGCGAAGACAACCGTGATCATCATGGCGGCATAGAACGGCAACCCGTAACTGCTCAACAGGACAAAGGTCATATAGGTGGAAATCATAGCCATCTCACCTTGAGAGAAGTTGGGTACTTCCGAAGCTTTATAGGTAATGCTCATGGCTAGAGCCATCAAGGCATAAATACTGCCAACAACTAAACTACTGATGATCAATTGACCTAACATGGACGCTCATTTTTCATAGAAATACTTTCTAGCTGCTGCTATCTACTGAAGTCTTAAAATGGCCAGCGCTTCCAATATATCTTTGTTCTTAACCATAGACCGTAAAGACCTAGGGGTTCATACAATACGATCAAGATTAGAATGAATCCCGTCAAAAACCAAGAGACGTTGGAAACGCCTGTCGTCGTCATAAACAATTCGGAAAATCGCAATAGAGCATCACCAAGGATGGGAATATCTACTACATCTTCTAACTGTAAATTCAGATAGGTGAGTACGATGGCACCCATGACCGAACCGGTAATAGAGCCAAGGCCGCCTAGAACGATAATTACTAAGAAGTTGATCGACAATATAAAACTAAATAGCGTAGGGTTAATGAAGCCTAAGTATAGTGCCCAGAGGGACCCAGCAATACCGGCAAACATGGCACTTATACCGAAACTATACAACTTGTATTTTGTGAGGTTGATGCCAATGGCACTTGCGGCGATATCACTATCTCTTATGGCTTGGAAAGCTCGGCCAATTCTACTTTTGAGCAAATTCCTGGTAGCAATGACGGATATAATCGTAATTACTAGAATCACATAATACAGGGACTGATCATATTTCAAACCGGTCCACCCCAAACTTATCTTTGGTACATTCATGCCCATGCGCCCACCCAGGAAATCCATCCGTCCAATTACTGTTGTCACGGCCAAGCCAAATGCCAAAGTGGCGATGGCTAGATAGGGGCCTTCTAACTTTAAGGATGGGATGCCTAAGAGCACCCCGAATAGAGCGGCGACTGTTCCCGAAGCCATTAAGGCAAAGATGAAAGGTACCCCAGCCTTCAGCAAAAGAACGCTCGTATAGGCTCCGATCGCCACAAAACCTGCATGGCCCAGAGAAATTTGTCCAGTATTCCCCACTAACAGATTTAGACCTAAAGCAACCACAACATTCACTGCCATTAGGTTAATGATTGTTAGGTAATAGGTCTTAACAAAGAAGGGGAGTGCAAAAAGGAGGAGAAGAAGAACTGCACTCCAAAATAACTGGAGGCCGTCTTTGAAGAGCTGCAGGTCCTCAAAATAATCCGTTTTTAAATTCCGCATGCCTAAGCCATATATCTATGATGCTGAAGGAAAATACTTGATTGTGATTCAGGAGAGAGGCAATGATTTGTTCTACTCCTCGATTTATCGGGCAAATTTCCTTTTGATTGCTGAATATACGCATCAGTTTTTATTACACAACAAGTGCTATTGGCTTTTTTCAAAAAATACGCTAAAGAGGCTATCTCGAAAGGATCAAAGGGCGATGAAATACATTTTTCCCCAACTCGACCTTAACGATATACTGGCCTACGACAAGACTTTGAAGGTTAAAATTGAGTCGATGTTCACCCGATGAGAGTCTTGCTGTGAATAATTGCCTGACCATTTGTCCTTTAGGGTTGTAAAGGCTCACGAATGTATTTCTTGGCTCTTCCAGTTCAAACTCAACATTGAAGGCTCCGGGAGTGGGGTTAGGGAATAGGTTGACAGCTACGGTTTGTATTGGGGTGTCATTAGTGTAGACAGGATTATCGAGCACAGTTTTGAATATAGACCGTCCATAGGTAGCGGCATATAAGGCGGTTTCTGCTTTATTCAGCATGATTTTCGATACCACTACATTGGGTAAGCCTTGCCCTACTGGATACCAGGTATTACCTTGGTTTTCTGAGACGAAAACTCCAATGTCAGTAGCGATGTAAAGGTATTTTGAAGCATGGTGAATAAGAAGGTCGTTTACCGGAATATCTGGCAAATTACCATCAACAGCTTGCCAACTCTGCCCAAGATTGTCGGAACGAAAAATATGTGCCTGCGCATCATTGTATTTATAACCAGATAAGGTGACATAAATGCTATTGCGCTCGTACGGGGATGGTAGCACTTTTGTAATCCAGCGCTGCGGTAGCCCCGCACTGATATCTTCCCAATCCATACCTCCGTTTTCAGATACCCATACCTTTCCATCGTCAGAGCCCGTATAGATGATATTGGTGTCGACTGGAGAAACTCCAATACTAGTTAAGGTGCCAAAAACGAGATTCGTTGATTGATTGCCATTCGTAAGATCGGGGCTAATGATGTCCCAACTTGATGCTCGGTCATAAGATCGATATACCCGGTTCCGGCCGTAATAGATGGTTCTTGGATTCAAAGGATTTTGCACCAATGGCGCATGCCAATTGATCCGTTCCCCTTCCAGCACTTCCGGTTTAACAAAGGCAAAAGACTGACCGCCATCTAAGGATTGCACTAAACTACCAAACTGAAATTCACTCAGGATAAACTGATCATCCATGGGATCTAGTACCGTCGTGAAGCCATCCGCTTGAAATAAGATTTCCCAATTATTAAGGGAACCACTTGGAGTGCGCATGATCCCGTTATCTTGTGTCCCGCCATATACCCGATCTGGGAAAGTGGGATCTAGCGTAGCCGTGTAGAACTGAGTAATCGGAAGCTTAGCCACTTTTTGATAGTTGGCGCCACCTGTAAAACTCTTAAATAGTCCTCCGTCATTACCTAGCCATACGGTATCAGGGTGTTCAGGATGTATCCAAATGGCATGTTGATCCACATGAGTATTGGTAAAAACCTCGAACCAACTTTCCCCACCATCTACCGATTTAACTATATCTAAACCAGGTACATACACGACATCTGGGTCCTGCGGATCAACCTGGATTTTACCAAACCACCACATAAAGGATACGGAAATGACTCCATTCCGATTGATTCGATTCCAGGTTTCACCATGATCTTCACTCTTATATAGCCCCTCAAGATTACCGGTTTGAGTCGCATAGATGGCGTATAGAACATTTGGATGGGACGGTGAAATGCTCAGACCAATTCGCCCTTTTCGGGGGCCGACGGTCGGGATTCCGTTCGTTAGTTCTGTCCAGCTATCTCCTCCATCTGTTGACCTGAATATTCCGGAGGATTCCCCACCGTAACTTCTTCGATTCAGTCGCCTTGTGCGCTCCCACATGGCAGCATATACTGTGTCAGGTTGTAAAGGGTTAATGACCACATCAATGGCACCAGTGGAGTCCGTCAGAAATAGGACCTTTTCCCACTCTTCTCCTCCATTTTCAGACCGATACAATCCGCGATCAGGGCTGTCCTGAAATAGACTACCCATCGCCGCAACGAAGATTCGTTCAGGTCTTTGAGGGTCAATTTCGACCTTGCCAATGCTGCCAGTTTTCGCTAGTCCTAGGGAGGTCCAATTGGTTCCAGCATCCGTAGATTTAAATAAGCCATTACCATCATAGGAGAGTGAGTTGCCACCGCCATTGGCTTCTCCGGT
>JAHQWA010000148.1 GCA_019634045.1 Saprospiraceae bacterium | reverse complement strand
CAACATGGGTTTAATAATTGACTTTAATAGGGACGTTGTTTCCGGATCAGACCATTTGCCTGCTTCTATCAATTCTACCAGACCAATGCATGGATCCTCATAGCATTGATAAGATTGCGCGAACCGCTCCAAGAGACTTTGATATCGAGGACTTTTAAAAGTGGTTTGAGTGGCCAGTACACCTATTTTGCCAGTTTGAGTGGCCTTTACCGCAGGCTTTACGGCAGGTTCCATCCCGATAAAAGGAATTTCGGGCCAGGTGGCACGAAGTTGGGGGAGTGCAGCCGCAGTAGCGGTGTTGCAAGCTACGACAATAACTTTAGCGGACTGTTCGAGTAGGAATTGGGAAATCTCCAAACAATATTGGAGAACGGTAGAGGCGGGTTTGATACCATATGGAATCCGATCAGTATCTCCAAAGTAATAGATCGATTCGTTGGGCAATCGGCTATGAATAGCATTGGCGACCGTAAGGCCGCCAATGCCAGAGTCAAAGACTCCAATTGCTTTCTGTTGGATAGATCGAATATCCATCGATGATTACATACCTAGTTTTGCTTTAACCAAGCTGCTTACGTCTTGTGCAGATTCAGCATACAAGAGAATGCCCTGGTCAAAGATAAACTGGAAACCATTCTCCTTTGCAACATCGGCAATTGCCTTGTTGATCTTGTCAGAGATAGGTTTCAATTCAGAAGCACGTTTGGTCTGAATTTGATTTACCATATCCTGCTCAAACTTTGCAATTTCTTGTTGACGAGCTTCTAGTTTTTGGCCTTCTTCCTCCTGCTGCTTTGGAGAAAGTTCTCCTCTCTCGACTTTTTGCTGGATTGCCAAATAGTCTTTCTGTAGCTGTTCAACCATCCCTTGGCCTTTCTTTTGCAATTGCTTCTGCAAAGCTTCAAGGTTGGCATCAGCTTGTTTTACCTCTGCCATACCCGCCAAGATTTCCTGTGAATTTACATAGCCAAATTTTTGAGCCTGAACTGCGCTTACCATGGCTACCATGGCTATGATTAGTGTACTTAATTTCAAGATCCTTTTCATCTTCCGATCGATTTGAATGTTGTTAATATTTAAGGGCTGCAAAAATACAGCTTTATACTTAATTTTTAGTGGGATCGATAATCACGATTATTTCAGGCGATTAAGAATATCCCCGGTCTTGTCATACTCAGGATTAGAAAAAATCATGCCAGCTGCGCCCGATCTGTCAAAAATAAAGTCGTAACCTCTTTCTTTTGCGTAGGCTTCTATAGCTCCATACACTCTATCCTGAATAGGCTGCACCAATTCTTTACGTCTTTGGAACAACCCACCTTCTGGACCAAATCGAGATTTTTGTAGGTCTCGAACGGCCTTCTCTTTGTTAACGATTTCCTCCTCTCTTTGGCGGCGTGCCTCCTCACTTAATAAGACTTGTTCAGATTGGTAACGGTTGTACATGCCTTTGATGACATCATATTCCTTTTGGATATCTTGACGCCATTTAGCTGCCAGGCGGTCTAATTCTTCCTGCGCACTTTGGTACTCCTGAATGCTTTCTAGGATCTGATTGACATCGACATAGGCGATTCTTTGAGCCTGAGTAGCGAAGGTCATTAGTGCGAAAGCGAATACGGCGATTAATTTCAATTTAGTCATACGGTCATTAGTTTTTAATAATAGAATTAGCTCAGTCTCTGAAATGCCCAGTGTACATCTCAGCAACTTTCGTCCAATTGTTTGAGATGCTGTAAAAATAGTTGGGGGCAAAAATATAAATTAAAACAGTATTCTATCTCCTTCACTCAATTGGACTGGGCGATCTCAGTTGCGTCACTTTAAGTTTCGAACGTCTAAACCGAGTCACTCCCTGTAAATTTCTCAATTTTAACGGATTAGATACAAATTTTGTCGCCCCTAAAGACCGTGGTTTAACTAATGTTTAACGACGCGGTTAAGGGTTTTAACTGTTTTTTGGGGTGTAATCAGACACTGTGACAAAATGATTAGGATTTGCTAGCTTTGGGGATGGCCGAAAATGAAAGTTGGGGCATCATAAAAGAAACGCCTTATTGGGTAGCTGTCCATAAGCCAGCAGGGATGATTGTGGAACGAAATCCGTTCGAATCTCCTACTTTGGAAGAGGTGGTATTGAAACATTTAGAGATGAAGAAGCGAGCTCGCTATTTAGGGATAGTACATCGCTTAGATAAAGTGACGAGTGGTGTGGTATTGATGGCCAAAAAAAAGAGTGCCTTAAAACATTTGAACCGGCAATTTCAGGAGCGCACCGTAGAGAAAATCTATTGGGCCTTAATTGATGGAGTCCCTTCGCAAAGGGCCGGTGAGTTGTCGCATTGGTTGGTGAAGGATCAGAAAGAGAAAAAGGCGATTGTTTTAGATAAAGAAGACGGAGGGGCTAAGTTGGCGCGCCTAAAGTTTCGAGTTCTCGCAAGTAATGAAGAGCAATCATTATTAGAAATAGAATTATTAACAGGACGATACCACCAGATTCGCGCACAATTGGCGGCCCTTGGTCATCCGATAGTTGGGGATTCGAAGTACGATCCTGACCTGCAAGAATACAGTAGAGCAATTGCTTTGCATGCTAGAAAACTGATTTTTGATGACCCGCAGAAAGGCCGAAGATTGACCTTGACGGCAGCTTTGCCGAAAGGCTTGTGGTGGGACCCCTACCTTGAACAATTTCAGCGATAAATGAATTCTTAGACTAGGAGTAGCTTGTTGAAGCTTTATTTGCTTGGCGAAGGTGCAAAAACCGGAATATGAACATGGAGATAAAATCCCGTTTCCCCATTTTTACGGAATATCCTGACTTGGTGTATTTGGATAGTGCAGCAACTACCCAAAAACCAGATACGGTAATAGCGGGTATCACCGACTTTTATCAGCGTGGCAATGCAAACATACACCGTGGGGTATATCCTCTGGCAGCACAAGCTACAGAACGTTTTGAAGGAAGCAGAGATAAGGTGCAAGGATTTATCAATGCCCAAAAGCGTGAGGAGGTCCTGTTTACTGCTGGGACAACAGCAGGAACCAATTTGGTGGCGCAATCTTTTGTCTTACCTAGATTGGAGAAAGGTGATAATATCGTCATTAGCGCGATGGAGCATCACGCTAATTTGATCCCCTGGCAGATCGTATGTGAGCAGACTGGAGCAGAACTTAGGGTAATCCCTATGAATACTAAAGGGGAATTGGACCTGGGTACCTATTCTTCCCTACTATCCAATACCACCAGAATGGTAGCCTTGGTTCATATTTCAAATACTCTTGGCACCATCAATCCTGTGGAGGAAATGATACAGGAGGCCAAAAAGAAGGGAATCCCCGTCTTGCTTGATGTCGCGCAAAGCATCGCCCATTACTCCATAGATGTGCAGGCCCTGGAATGTGATTTCATAGTGTTTTCAGGACACAAACTTTTTGGCCCTACCGGTATTGGTATTTTGTACGGAAAAGAAGAATGGCTAAATCAGATGAATCCATACCAATATGGTGGAGATATGATTCGGGACGTGACCTTTGCAAAGACAACTTTTGCCGGTTTGCCGAACAAATTCGAAGCAGGAACGCCAAATATTGCAGGGGCTATTGGATTGGGGGCAGCCATTGATTTTTTGACGTCTATTGACCGAGTAAAAGCCTTGCAGGATTTGAAGAATGTACAATCTTACGCAGAATCCTCCTTGTTGACACTGAATGGGCTAAAGTTGATTGGAACAGCTAAGGATAGAACAGCTATCTTTTCTTTTGCTTTGAATGACATACATCCGCATGATATCGCTACATTCCTGGGGGAAGAAAAAATTGCTACGAGAGCTGGACATCATTGCACACAGCCCATTATGGACTTTTTTGGATTACCGGCGACAACAAGGGCTTCCTTTAGTATTTACAATACCACAACTGATGTGGATCGCTTGGTGCAAACTTTAGGCGAGATACAGGCGTTTTTTTCCTAAAGTGATTCGAAATACCGACAAGGGGTGTTTTCAGTTCGCTTAAGACGCACTTAATTATTGCAAACTGCTATTTTTACAACATGGATATTGAAATTTTAGCTTTTGGTATAGCCAAGGATATTGTAAACGGGTCAAGCTTTAAAATGCAACTCCCAGCAGAATCAACGGTCGGTAGCTTGAAAGCTCACTTATGTGCCACCTACCCTGAGTTTGAACGTCTGGCTTCCTTTGCGATTGCGGTTAACGAAGCCTATCGACAGGATGACTATACTATTAGCGATAAGGATGAGGTCGTTATTATTCCACCCGTTAGTGGAGGGTGAATTGTGAATCAATAGCCATTTTTGTTGCTATTTACAAGGAGAAATATGATTGATATTCAATTGAAGGATGTGCCTTTATCCACTGAGGAATGTAACCAGCTAGTCGCCTCTGCCGGTGCTGGAGGAACTGTTGTTTTTGTGGGAACGGTTCGGGATCAAACCAAGGGAAAAAAGGTGGTGAGGTTAGAATTTGAGGCGTACAAGCCCATGGCAATTTCTGAAATGAGAAAAATTGCGGAAGCGGCTCAAGAGAAGTGGTCGGCACACAAGATTGCTATTCATCATAGAGTGGGCGTGCTGGAGATTGGAGCTATTGCGGTCATTATTGCAGTAGCTACTCCACATCGGAAGGCCGCTTTTGAAGCTTGTGCTTATGCGATTGATACCTTGAAAGAAACGGTTCCGATTTGGAAAAAGGAAATATTTGAAGACGGGGAAGTGTGGGTCGCTGCTCATCCCTAAAACTGATTCTACTATGACTGCAAGTGTTACCCATCTATATACCTACCCGATCAAATCTACTATAGGTAATAGCTCAACCTCTGCTTCAGTGATGCAGCGCGGCTTACAATATGATCGACAATGGGGCGTATTTGACAAAGATGGCGTGGCTGTGACGGGCCGGAAGTTTCAAGATTTATTGAGAGTTGGCACTCAAGTTTCCGACGGAAATTTAAGGATTTCCTTGGATGGCGAGCCTGTCTTTAACGTAGCTGTTGCTCCTGCTTCAAGCGAAGAACTACCTGCTAGAGTCTTTTCTGGAAATACTCATGGTATTCCATTGCAAAAGGAAATTGATAGTTGGTTTTCGGACTTGCTACAACATGAATGCCGATTGCTGCACATGCCCGCTGCTATTACGCGCCCGGTATTAGCAAAACACGCCGGTCAAGAGGGAGATGCCATGAATTATGCGGACCAGTGTCCGATTTTGTTGGTATCGGAAGCTTCTATGGATGATTTGAATGGGAAGCTAGACGAGGCGATTGACCATCGCCATTTTAGACCCAATATCGTTATTTCCGGAAACGCGGCTTTCGCCGAAGATACTTGGAAACATATCCGGGTTGGGGACTGTACCTTTATGATTAACCAGTCCTGTGAGCGTTGTGTATTTACGACCATTAATCCAGACTCAAGGTTAAAGCACCCTCGGCAAGAACCTTTGAGGACTTTACTTACTTATCGTCGCAATGCTAAAGGAGGACCTATTTTTGGTGTCCATATGACCGCAAGAGATTTGGGGATGATACGGGTGGGAGATAAGGTAGAAGTGTTAGCCTAAATACTGAAACGCTGGCCATTTGATATTCCAATGGGTAGTTTCTCTTCCGTTTAGCTCAGCAACTAATGCTAAACTGGCGATAAAGCTGCCAGCAGACTACTAATATTCTTTTCCTTCCGCACCTCCAATATCTGTTGGCCATACATGGTGAAGTACTGATGATTAGTCAGGAAGTCTAGATTGTTAATCATCCATTCTTTTGGACTGGGATCGAAGCCTCGAACATATTTCCACTCTTGGTGTAGCAGGGCTGCTTTTTGCTCGTATTCTATAGTGGAAAGATGAACCAAGTCCGCATCGCAAATGATCTCTTCCAATAAGGTATTAGGGCGTTGTGGCATTCGTGTGGCTCTAATACAACTGATAATCTTGTTTTTATCTCGGGGGGAGAGTTTGGTTTGAGAAAGCCAGTTTAAGGCAATCTGCTCGGAATATTGCTCATGCGAATCATAGTCCACAATATAGCCAGTATCATGAAACCAAGCGGCAATGATCAACAATTCCGTTTCTTTTGCCGGTAGACGCGATTCTCTAGCGATATACTGAGTAGCTAGTACCACCTCTTGCGTATGATCCAAATTATGGAAGTGTAAGTCAGCAGGTAGGAAACGGCTTAATAAAGAGCGGCAATGCAAGGCGGCCCTTTGAACGATTTGAGAGTCAATCAATGTAGTAATCATATGAACAGGGATAAAGATCTTTAGCTAGGCTAAGAATAGCACTTAGGTAAACTTGACTGTTTAACTATACGGGAGAGAACATGATAAAGGCTGCGTAATAGACAGGTTTTTTCCTGCAATCACTCCAATAAGTATGGCTGGACTATCTGGCTGCCTGGAAAGAACTTACACTATCGCCCTTTCATTCTTTCGATCAACTCATTAAAAGTACGCCCTGCGTCTTCTGGAGCTTCTCTCCTTGGGAAAACTTCCAGTTCTCCATCTACTTCCTGCAAATTGAATTGGAAGATATAGCTGTTTTCATTTTTATACTCTCCAAAGGTGCCAAAGCGCAGATCGTTCAGCTGAAAACTACCATCGGGTTTTTCTAAGACATTGTAAAAGCCCTTGGAGAACCAAGTTAAGATTTTCACCGCCCGTTGTTCAGCATATGGATCTAGTAGCTCGTGTTGTTTCGGAACAGCGGTGAATGAAGGAATAACAGGCTTTTCGTCTAGAACAGAAT
>JAHQWA010000147.1 GCA_019634045.1 Saprospiraceae bacterium | reverse complement strand
GGACTACCCTGGATAAAGTCAAAGGTAAAGACCTCAGTGACTCCCGTGTCCACGAAGTATACATGCTCTAACTCTTGCTGCTGCTGTTGTTCTATTATGGCTACGCTGAGGTCACGTGGATAGAAACGGCTGACAGCTGCGATTTCCGGGAAATAGGCTTGTAGGGCAGGTCCTACGGCTGGAGGTATGCGTCCTCTCTTTTCTCCTGAAGGGCCATCCATACTGTATTCTATGCGGTAGATATGTTCCGCGTCCGCTTGGAAGGTATCGTAATTGAATTCGTGCCAGCAGTATAGTACAGCTAGAAAGCAACTGGCCATCCCAAGGGCTAAGCCCAAGATGTTGAGTGCTGAAAATCCTTTGTTTTTGCGAAGGTGGAGGAAGGCGTATTTCCATTGTTTTAGCCACATAGCGGGAGTCGGGTTTTGATTTTTAGTGCCTTGGTGTTCGATTCGGTATTTTTTTTGCACTTGGCTGCATACTGAATATTTAGACTGTATACAGCCAAATGCACACATGCAATAAGGCGAATGGTCAAAGCGGTAAACCCTAAGAAAGTCAGTTGTTTAGCACTTCTAAGGGCTCAACCAAAAATAGTAAAAAACCGAGCAGGCAAGGATATATAGGCCAATTTTCCTTTATATTTTCCTTAACAGACTTTGTGAATTCCTTCACATTAATCTGCGAATTAGGATCGTTTTAGTGGCGTAATTTGATTCAATCATCACAAACCAAAGCCATCATGAAACAATCTATGAAGTTGTTGGCAGCATTAGCACTGTTATTTATGATTACCCCCTCTTTCGCACAAGTCACCGTAAATCCTAAGGTCGGCTTAAACGTCTCCGCACTCGACGCCAAATTGCAAGATTTGGATGCTGAGGTCCGCGCTGGCTGGAATGCAGGTTTAGATTTACGTATAGGAGAAGGATTCTTCTTTCTGAATCCAGGGGTACACTACTACAGTTATACTGCACGTCTTTTGAAAGAAAATGAGATTGACAATCCTGAAGACATTAAGTTGAAAGATGAGACCACCATTCAGAGTGTGCGTCTACCCATTAACGTCGGCTTCCGTCTTACAGGAGATAATGGACTTTTGGGCATTCATGCCAAGGGTGGTATTACGCCATCTTATGTACTAGGCGTGAATGAGAAAGCAAATTTCGATTTCGATGTAAAGGATCTTAACCGATTCAACTATGGCGCCAATCTAGGCGTGGGCATCGATGTGGCCTTCCTAACCGTGGATGTTACCTATGAAATTGGTCTGAAGGACTATTTCCAGAACGCGGCGGGCCGAAACAATATGCTGACTGCTAGTGTCGGTATAAAATTCTAAAGTACTTTTCTGACCATAAAAATTGTCAGAGCGCATTTAAAATTTAATATAGTCGGGTAATTTATGATAGTCAGAGTCCGGGTGCCTAAGCGCGCTCGGACTTTTTCTTTGCGCTGCGCTGCTGTCTTTCAGGGGGTGAGCGAATTCACCCCCTGAATACAGCCAGCGTCTAGCGCTTATCTAAGGCTAGGACAGTACCGACGATATTTTTACCATTCGTCGTAGCATCAAAAGCTACCGTTTGACCCGCCTCAAACTTCACGTTAGTAATTCGCTCATTAGCCATGGCTTCCTTCAGCTTGCCAGCGTAGGAAGCTTGGCGACTTTGCGTAAGACGTCGATTGAAGGCATCGAAGTCTAGTTCTTTTTTAGATACCACCACCGCAATGTAATCGGTATTGCCAATCTCATCTGCTTTCATCGAATAATCGCGTGGGAATAAGCGAGTACCGGTAATTCCGCAATAAGCAGAGTGCTTCTGCGTGTAGGGGAAAAGGACGTAACTCGAACCATCCGTTTCTTGACCGAATACGTACACGTAACACTCAATGCTGTTGGCTACTAATATCTTGAATTTGTCGCCTTTATTAATGGGGCGTGCCGTGCGGAACTCAATGTCAGACACCTGCTGCATGGCAATTGTGCTCTGAGTGGCAAGATCCGCTAAGCCGAACTTAACTTGCAATTTATTGGGATCATACTGCTCCGTACTCCCCATAGGGTGGAGGCCATAAGCTTCCTTAGTGAAATGCTCAAAGTCGCGATAGCGTACCCAAAAGTTTCCTCGATTTCCCCAATCTTCTCCCCAACTATTCATCACTTGGAAGGAACCTCCATTTTTATTGTCGTCATAGCCGATCACGCACATAGCGTGTCCACCGAAGCCTCTCATGGAGTAGTCCCGTTGAGAAGGAACCCAGGTATCTTGTCCTAGCATCCGACTCATGAAAGAACCGCCAACCATCATTCCGATGACGACCGGTGCCCCTTGTGCCAAGTTTTGCTTCATCCCCTCGATGTCCACTTTATAATTGTTGGCACCGAGTGTCAGCCGATTATAGCCCTTGATTTTAAACTGACGACCTTTGTTGAGTAGGGTATTATTGGGTTGAGCAGAACAACTGCGTTCGTTGTAGCGGAAGTCGCTGAAGGGTACCCCGCCATTTTGTGACATGGCCTTCATGGCGTCTAGCATATAAGCCCCTTGGCAACCATCCAAGTGGATTTGGTTGTATAGGTAAGAAGGGCTGAAGGCCACTTGATCGGGGCTTTGGCCAGTAGCACGAGCATGTAGGATAGTTCGGGCAGCGTAAGCACTGGCCCAACCCACACAGGAACCCTGTTGGCCTTGATGAAGCCTTCTAGGCGCATAGTTTTGCAAAGAGACCCTAGGTGGAAGTCCTGCCCCTCCGTAGCCATAAGACAGCGGTTCAAATACTTTAGCTTGGTCGAAGAGCTCTTCGTTTAGAGAGGCTCCCAGGGAAAAGCTAGCGTCTTGGAAACTATCTTCAGTCGTAGGACCACCACTAAGCATTGCTTGTCCTCCTAAGAAGAAGTACCATATACCTCCGACGATTAGTACGGGAAGGATTAATTTGGGGCGTTTGAATAAGAACATAATCAAGAAGGGGAGCAATTTGCGGATCATTCCGCCACCTCCACCTCCTGGGTTGTTTCTTGGGCCGGTAGGATTATTGTTTCCCCGATTATTTTCGGGATCTTTTTCCATTCTTACAGGCATAGTTCAATTTTTGTATGGTTGTATAAGGTATAATCGACCACGGACGAGACTGGCGGCCGCTTGCATTTTTTCTGACGTTACAATTTCGCGAAAGACACACCATTGCGTTCGCCCGAACTTAAAATTACACGTATTCCTAGAATTTTTGCTTTTTGATTAGGCGAAATACGATTTTAGAAAGCCGGAAAACCTTCCGTTGACCATGAATTTTCGACCTTTTCCTAACAAACCTCCTACAAATTAAATACAATATTAATATGAAGGGGCTGTATTGGGCTCCTAGATGAAGTGGAAAAATATGAATACACATGAAACTCTACCTCAATAGCTTCGTTAATTATATATCAAAGAGTAAGATAAGTTTACAATAAATAAATCACCGAAGCATGGCCTGGCTCTACTGTTGGAAAACAGTGGTGCACGCCAACTAAGCTATTTTCACATAAACCTACTCTTATGCACGCATAGAACACTATTTCGCGAACCAGTGACGACAAAGTCACATTAGCCATTCAGTTACTTGAGACCGTAAGCACAGATGAAAGTATTCCCATCTTAGAATTTATGCGAAAAAGAGGGGGAGGCACCTTTCACGACATTTTACTAAGCTTGAAGATCAATGCACAAGACCTGGAAAGGCAATTGCAGCAACTCATTGCGGCAGGTGCATTGAAAACTAGGAAGAAAACTACGGCAACTTACTACACACTTAATCAAGGTCGCCTAAGCACGATCTCTAAAGTCGCCGGAAGATTAAACGAACTGCGCCTGGAAGGAGTAAAGAGATCCTCATCAGGAAAGTAAATTACAACTACGAAGGTAGCTGTTAAAGACCCAACAAAGCACAGAAATTGCAGCTAGGACCACTGCTTGTCAGTCTTCAGTGAAAGATTCAAGTTTGGGATAACTGCAAGAGGAAAAGGAGTAAGCCTGCAAAAGCTTACTCCTTTTTTTGTTTCAGACTTCCGAAGTCTGAAACTTTCCTAATCTTGTTTTCTAGTTGTAAGATCGGAAGTTAAATCTACGAGTTCATACCACCACAAACGCTCAACGTTTGCCCGGTAATATAACTCGACATATCAGATCCTAGGAAGATACAAGTTTGGGCAATTTCATCCGCTTTACCCAAACGCTTCAAAGGAATATTAGCCAAATAACTCGCCTTTGCATCATCACTAAGCTCATCCGTCATATCGGTTTCAATAAAACCAGGAGCTACCACATTGCAACGTACATTTCTAGAGCCCATTTCCTTGGCAATGGATTTACTAAAACCAATAATTCCTGCCTTGGAAGCTGCATAGTTGGCTTGCCCTGCATTGCCATTGATCCCTACCACGGAACTCATATTAATAATAGATCCACCGCGATTCTTCATCATGGATCGCAGGGCGTGTTTAGTCAAGTTGAAAACAGACTTGAGGTTGGTTTGAATGACTTGATCCCACTGATCTTCAGACATTCGGAGCATCAAGGTGTCTCTAGTGATACCTGCGTTGTTAACCAGAATATCGATGCGACCAAATTCCTCCAGGACCGACTTGATCAAAGTCTCGGCTTGCTCAAAAGAACTAGCATCTGATTGTAGGGCCTTAATGGTCACCCCATCACCTGACAATTCGTTTACCAAGGCATCAGCACGCGTAGAAGAAGAAATATAAGTAAAGGCAACCGTTGCTCCGGCATCTACAAAAGCTCTCACAATGGCTTCTCCAATTCCTCTGGACCCGCCGGTTACTAATGCTACTTTGTCTTGCAAAATTTTCATTACAACTCAATTTTGATTTGCCCAAGTGGATAGTCGCTTTAGGCTTTTGTACCCACTCATGGCTGTCTAATAATGAGGCACTTTTGGGGAATCTGGCGCGAAAATAGGCTTTTCGAGTGAGCTAACAGACAATGAATGTTAAAAAAATAGAGATGCTAAAAAAAAGTAGTAAATTTAGTAGCCTGGAAATCCGACTGTCCAGAAAGTATTAAATAAAGCTTATGAAAATTAAAACCCTATCTCTTTCCCTGGGATACCTCTTGCTTGGTTCCCTTTTATTTGTTTCCTGTCTTGAGGATCGAGTCGATCTAACTAAAGTGAGTTATACGGATGAAGAATATGCCATTCTCTCCCAACACTTGAATCTGCCATTAGCCAGAGCAAGCTTTGAGATAGAATTCCCGGTGCATATGACCCGTACCGGAGCGGTTCCTCCGGAGATAGACGACGCAAAAGCCACTTTGGGATCCGTCTTATTTTATGACAAACAATTATCTGCCACCAATAAAGTGTCCTGCGCTTCCTGCCATAAACAATCCCTGGCCTTTTCGGATGATGTGGCTTTCAGTGAAGGATTTGATGGTAAACTGACTAAGCGAAACTCGCTACCGTTGGCCTCCACACCGAATTTTGAATCATCCTACAATGGTACGGGTAATGCCTTCTTCTCCGGCTTGCAGGCGGGCTTCTTTTGGGATGAAAGAGCTCATTCTATTGCTGAGCAGAGCAGAATGACCCTGGAGGATGATATCGAGATGGGCGTGAATATGTATGAATTGGCGGGTAAACTGAACGAAATACCCTACTATCAGGTCCTTTTTGAAAAAGCCTATGGTTCGCCCAGTGTAAGTCCAAATAAGATTACTGATGCCTTGGAGGTGTTTATCAACTCCTTTGTATCCGTTTCTTCTCCTTTTGATCAGGGCTTGGATAGACATCAAACGCCCTTTGCTGATTTTGCTAATTTTAGTCAGCAAGAAAACCTGGGCAAGACCTTATTTAACACTCATTGCAATGGGTGCCATTCTTCCGATTTTACGGCACTAGTAGAAACGGTGGCTAATAATGGCTTGGATCTTGAATATGAGGATAAAGGCTTAGGTGAGCGAACTAAATTGGACTTTGATAACGGCCAATTTAAAGTACCCTTCTTGCGCAATATAGCCTTAACAGGGCCCTATATGCATGACGGCCGCTTTGACACCTTGGAAGAAGTGATTGATCACTATAGTGAAGGTATTCAAGATCATCCCAATCTGGATTTTCGACTACGAGACGGCTTCAATAATGAAGCACCGCCAAAGCGAATGAACTTTAGTGCGGCAGAAAAGGCCGCCTTGCTGGCCTTTCTCCATACCGTTACCGATGATAAGTTCGTTCAGGATGAACGCTTCGCTGATCCTTTTAAATAAGTTTAAATCAGTTCCTTTTTTGAATTCTTGTAAACACCTGCCCTCATGAAAAATATAAACGCTAGACTGTCCTGGATAAGCCTGGTTTTGCTTGCTATCTTTTTGAGTGCCTGCCAAGAAGATAAAGTTGTAATCACTAAAGCTGACTATACGGATGCTGAATATGAAGTGCTGGCCAGAACCTTGAACCTGCCTCGAGAAAGAGCCGACTACTCCGTCAAGCTTCCGCTCCATATGGCCAGACAGGGGGCCGCAGCTCCAGTGGTGAGTAGTGCTAAGGCAACCTTAGGGGCTGTCCTATTCTATGATACCAAACTTTCAGCCAACAATACTGTCTCTTGTGCCTCTTGCCATAAGCAATCCTTGGCTTTTTCAGACGATGTAGCTTTGAGTAAAGGCTTCAATGGAGAATTGACCAAGCGCAATTCTTTGGCTTTAGGTTCTGCCCCAAACTTCGAAGTGTCCTATAATGGGACTAGTTTTAGTTCCCAGACGGCGGCCTTCTTCTGGGATGAGCGAGCCCATAGTATCCAGGAACAATCTATCTTAACCCTGCAAGATGATATCGAGATGGGGATGGATCTGGATGAATTGAAAAATCGCTTAGAAAGTATTCCTTACTATAATATTCTGTTTACCAAAGCCTTTGGCTCCGGAGCTGTCACCCCGGATCGGGTCACGGATGCCTTGCAGCAATTCATCAATGGCTTCATCTCCGGTTCTTCCCGGTTTGATGAGGGCTTGAATCGTTCGACTAGTGACCCTTTTGCCAACTTTGCTGAATTTACGGCACAAGAAAACTTAGGTAAGACCCTGTTCAATACCAATTGCAGTAGCTGCCACGGGGCCGATTTCACCTCTGTTGTAGAAACGGTCGCCAATAATGGTCTAGAAATGGAGTATGCCGATCAAGGGATAGGAGCCCGTACTCGCTTAGATTTTGACAATGGTAAATTCAAAGTGCCATTTCTGCGAAATATTGCACTTACGGGACCTTATATGCACGATGGTCGTTTTGCTACTTTGAAAGAGGTGATTGATCACTACAGCGAAGGTATTCAGGCCCATGAGAATTTGGATATTCGCTTGCGAACAGGCTTTGAACAAAATGGTGAGCCATTAAAAATGAACTTCAACGAAGAGGAAAAAGCAGCCTTAGTGGCCTTTTTACATACCTTGACAGATTATCAATTTATTCAGGATGAACGTTTTGCTGATCCGTTCAAATAGAATCTAGCGCTCCGACTTTACTTGGAGGACTAAAAAACTAGGGCTGCTTTCGATCAATTGAAAGCAGCCCTAGTTTCTTTTACACCCTATAGTCTGGGAAGATTAGTTCAATTTAATTTCTCCTTGAGGTAATGTCCGGTATGAGAAGCCTTTACTTTAACTAGTTTTTCTGGAGAACCCTGGAAGACGAGGTTCCCGCCATTCTTCCCCCCCTCAGGACCTAGATCAATGATCCAGTCTGCGGATTTGATTACTTCCATATTGTGTTCTACGACAATAACAGAGTGGCCCTTTTCTACCAAAGCATTAAGTGCGTCGAGCAGTTTTCTGATATCGTGAAAGTGCAATCCAGTAGTGGGTTCATCAAAAATAAATAGAATATGCTCGGTAGACTGTTCCTTTGCCAAGAAGGAAGCAAGCTTTACGCGCTGGGCTTCTCCTCCGGATAGGGTACTAGAGGATTGTCCCAACTTCACATACCCCAGTCCTACGTCATGTAAGGGGGTCAACTTTCGGACTACGTCCTTCGCCCCTGCGAAGAACTCTATAGCTTCTGCAATGCTTAGATCCAGAATCTCATGGATATTTTTTCCCTTGTAGCGTATCTCTAATACTTCCGGTTTGAAGCGTTGACCTTTGCAAGTCTCGCATTCTAGACGGACATCAGCTAGGAATTGCATTTCAATCACCTGTTCTCCCTCTCCTTTACAGGTGTCACATCGCCCTCCATCGACATTGAAGGAGAAATGTCCGGGCTTGAATCCTCGCACTTTTGACAATTGCTGGCTGGACATCAAATTCCGGATCGTATCGTAGGCCTTTACATAAGTTACCGGATTGGAGCGAGAAGATTTTCCAATTGGGTTTTGATTGATCAATTCGATGCGAGTAATTTGGTCTAGGGCTCCTGTGAGCGCTCGGTGTACACCCGGTGTTCTCGAATAGCTCTCGCCCAAGTGCTTTTTCAAAGCAGGAAACAGGATTTGCTTGACCAAAGTTGTTTTTCCAGACCCGGAAACTCCTGTAACAACAGTCATAGTATGGAGCGGGAATTTGGCGTCAAAACCCTTCAGGTTATGTTGGCGAGCGCCCTTAACCTCTATAAAGTCTTTTGGCTTGCGGCGCACCGCTGGAAGCGGGATTTGCATCCGATTGCTCATGTACTTGGTCGTCAAACTCTCCGTCGCTTCTGTATAGATATCTTCATATGGACCGGCAAAGACCACTTCGCCTCCATGGATTCCCGCATATGGTCCAATATCAATAAGGTAGTCCGCACTCTTAATAATATCTTCCTCGTGTTCCACCACAATTACCGTATTACCTAAATCTCTCAGGGAACGTAAGACGTCTACAAGCCGATTGGTATCCTTGGGGTGTAGGCCGATGCTAGGCTCATCCAAAATATACATGGAACTCGTAAGATTGCTTCCTAGGGTACGGGTCAGATTGATCCGTTGCGTCTCACCCCCACTGAGCGTGGACGAGAGCCGATTAAGACTGAGGTAACCCAATCCAACGCTACACATGAAGGAAAGTCGATTGTTGACCTCTAGAATCAGTCGCTTAGCGACTTTGGCATCAAAATCACTCAACTGCAGATCTTGGAAATAATCCCGCAGTTCGTCTACAGGCATATCCACTAGCTCGGGAATGTTCTTTTCGCCCACTTTTACGTACGTGGCTTCCTGCCGTAATCGACCTCCATCGCAGGTATGGCAGGTGGTTCTTCCCCGATACCTGGCCAGCATGACGCGGTTTTGGATCTTGTACGTCTTTTCCTCCAATTCGTCGAAAAAGGCATTGATGCCCCAGAAGTATTTATTGCCTTTCCACAACAGCTTCCTTTGTGCTTTGGTCAGATCTTGATAAGGGGTGTGAATGGGGAAATCAAAATGATGAGCGCTTTCCAGTAATTTATTTAGCCATAAACCGTATTTCTCGCCCTTCCAGCAAGCAACAGCCCCTTCAAAGACGGACATAGCCATATTGGGGATCACTTTACCTTCATCTATCCCCATGACGCGGCCAAAACCTTCACAGGTAGGGCAAGCACCATATGGGTTATTGAAGTTAAAAAGGTGAGGAGATGGCTCCAGAAAGGTCATGCCATCCAACTCAAAGCGATTGTTGAATTCCTTGGTCTCCCCATCGATGATCTGCACAATGCAATCGCCTTCACTTTCAAAGAATGCGGTTTGAATGGAGTCTGCAATCCGCTTCTTATTTTCGGTGTCTTCCACTTTGACCGCAAATCGGTCAATAAGGATCATGATATCCTTTTTGCTGAGCTCGGAGAGCCGCTTTTTGAGTAGTTTTTCATTTTCTTCCAGGAAATCCTCAATGCGTTGCAGTTTTTCCTGAAATATGATCCTGGTGTAGCCTTTTTGTAGCAGTAGACTAAGTTCTTGTTCTAATAATCGCTCCTTATACTTTATCGGTAACGGAATGAGGAGCTGCACCTTGGTGCTATCCTCAAACTGATGAACGTAATCCGAAACATCGGCTACTTCATGTTTTTTCACTTGTTTACCGGTAACAGGGGAGTAAGTTTTTCCTACTCTGGCATATAATAGCCGCAGGTAATCGTATAATTCGGTTAGCGTACCGACGGTAGATCTTGCGTTGGCAGTGCTCACCTTTTGCTCAATAGCGATGGCCGGGCAGATACCTTTGATGTAATCCACCTCAGGTTTTTTCATCCGCATCAAGAACTGGCGGGCATAAGAAGAGAGACTCTCTACATATCGACGTTGGCCCTCAGCGTATAGCGTATCCATTGTAATAGAGGACTTCCCAGAACCTGATACACCAGTAACAACCACCAACTGGTTTTTGGGTATCGTAAGGTCAATATTCTTTAGGTTATTGGCTTTGGCTCCTTTAATATAGATGCCTTTTTTGAAGTCTATTTGGGTAGGCTCTGCCGCTACTGCACTTGATGATTTCTTAGCCATGGATAGCAATGCACTTATGATGATGGATGATTAAGTGGCGAATTTACACACCTTCAAGAACAAAAAATCAAACTTATGGTTTTCTGCTGATTATTTTTTCTTCTATCGAAAGAGAATGAGGGTTTATCCATGAAAAGTCGACTTTTATCGGGAAATCGGGCTTACAAGTGTAAGCAGCCTTACAAATAAATGAAAAAACTTATAATAGGAAGATTGTGTCGATTGGGTTGGTTTTTGTTTTGTTTAATTTTGTTTTGGATCAATGTGGGTCCCCAAACAGAATTATATGTTTTAAAATCAGGAATTTTATTTTGTGAGATTAGTTAAACAAGTGTTAAGGTTTCAAAAAAATAGACAATAAACTTGTATCAATTGCCAAGATGATCCTATATTTGGCGCTGTATTCAATTCTTATCCATTTACTTCTTTCACCAAAACTGTTGACTATAGATAGTAACTTTTACACTAAATAATTCTTTCAAGAAGGATAATCCCAAGCACGCTTTTAAATTATTTAGTTATGCAAGTTACGCCGCTTAATGATCAACAGCTTATTGCACGCTATCTTGAAGGTGATGAAAGAGCATTCGAAGAGCTTCTGAACCGTCACCAGCAAAAAATTTACACTTCCATTTATCTTTTTGTCAAGGAACAAAGCCTTGCAGAAGACATTTTCCAAGAAGTTTTCATCAAGATCATCGACACCCTTCGTAAGGGTAAGTACAATCATGAAGGAAAATTCCTACAATGGGCACTTCGTATCTCGTACAATATGTGCGTAGATTACTTCCGAAGAACCAAACGTAGGCCACAAGTTTCCCCTACGGAAACTTTCGACATTTTTGATGTACTACCTTTGACTGAAGAAAATGCGGAACAAACCATTATCCGCAGTCAGACGCATGATAAGGTGCGCAAGTTGGTGAATATGTTGCCTCCAGAGCAAAGAGAGGTAGTTATTCTACGCCACTATGCAGACATGAGCTTCAAGGAAATTGCGAAGTTGACTCGAGTAAGCATTAATACTGCCCTAGGCAGAATGCGCTATGCCTTGATCAACATCAGAAAAATGGTAGAAGAGAAGGAAGTTATCTTACAGTAATTTCCACCAAAACCATTTTGTTTGCACACCGAAATGGAAAGCTCATTTGAGCTGGCGCCATTCCCCCTTATTCCGATTTAAGCAAGTTGCCAGCGACAATGCGCTACTTATGGGCCTTTCAGATTTACTTCTGAAAGGCCCATTGCTTTTTCATCTCTAAGTCCTAAGAGAGAATAAAAAGACTCATTTGTAGTCTTTTTTTGCTTTAAATGACTACATTTAAGTCTAAAATAGAATAAATGAGCAAATATCGCTTAGGTGAATTCGAAGAAGTGGTGCTTTTGACCGTAGCTGTATTATACGGCAAGGCCTATGGAGTGTCTATCCTGGGGGAGATCGAAGAGCGGTTAAATCGAGAGGTCAGCATCGGTTCTTTACGTACCGTCTTAAATAGATTGGAAAAGAAGGGTTGTCTCTCCTCTGAGTTTGGAGAGTCAACAGCTATGCGTGGGGGCAAACGCAAGCGCTTTTTTAAGGTCACTAAGTATGGACAGAAAGTGCTTCAGGAAACAAGACAACAACGACAACTGTTATGGGAGGCGATTCCTAAAGCAGCATTTGAATAATATTTAAGAGAAACACCCGTGCTAAACCAACCCATCAATGATCCTCCTCGCTGGCCCATCCGCTTCTTGCGATGGTTTTGCCGACCCGATATGCTGGAGGATATCGAAGGCGATCTGATGGAGAGATACCAGATGAGGATCTCCCAGCAAGGTCTGACTCAAGCCAATCGATACTTCCGAAAGCAGGTACTTTTGCTATTCCGCCCGGGTATTATTAAACACCCTCGACTCCCCTTTTTACGAAATCACAACGGCATGTTAAAGAAATATTTTCAATACACCGCGAGGCAATTGCTCCAGGCCAAGAATTATGCGGTGATCAACATTTTCGGCTTAGCAGTGGGTATTGCTGCCTGCTTAATCATTCTATTATATATCAACGAGGAGTGGAGCTATGACAGCTTTCATGCAGAAGCAGATGCTATCTATCGAGTGACAACAGATGAGACAGAAGATGATGGGATCGTTCGACACCTTGCTAATGCCTACCCGCCCCTAGCTCCTCTACTAGCCTCCACCTATCCCGAGATAAAGCAAGCCTGCCGATACTTCCCTAATAACTTATCGGTCAAGAATCCAGAGAACAACATCCTAAACCAAGAGCGTAAGTTCTTTTTTGCGGATTCCGTATTCTTTGACCTCTTCTCTTTCCAGTTTGAGCAAGGCGTAGCGGAGACTGCGCTGGATCAACCCAATGCGGTTGTACTTACTGAATCCACTGCTCGCCGATATTTTAAGGATGAAGATCCGATGGGGAAGTCCCTCTTGCTTGAGGGAGGGATAGACGTGAAAATAACGGGCATAATTAAAGATATCCCGGCCAATTCTAGTTTGCAATTTGACTTTATTGGGGCTATTTCCATCGTGCGTAAGGTCATGGGGGATTGGGCATTACATCCCCAACATTCCTGGCATTATCCGCCCATGTACACCTTTATCAAGGTGCCCAATAAGGATGACGCGGAACGTTTAATTGCAGGAATGGATCAATTCGGCGAGAATCATCTTTCAGAACGACTGGCAGAGCAGAAGCGGTTTAAAATGCAGCCACTACGTCAAGTGCATTTTGAAAGCCTGGAAGGAGATTTGGAGCCAGCAACTAATCCTGCCTTACTACATATACTCTTGGCTGTGGCATTTCTAATTCTCGCCATTGGCTGTTCTAACTATATCAATCTAGCCCTATCGAGGAGTGTGCAACGGTTTCGAGAAATTGGGATGAGGAAGGTATTGGGAGCTGGCAATGGTCATATTCTTACGCAGCTTAGTGTGGAAAGTTTTAGCTATTTGATCATTGCCCTGGTGTTAGCGATTGGGGTCGTACAACTGGCCCTGCCTCATTTCAACGGAATTATGCAGAGGGACTTGAGTTTGTGGGCGAATGGTGGACTATATTTGGCGGTAGGGACCATCCTGGTACTGGGCTTGATGGGATTAATCAATGCATTTTTTCCATATTTGGCCGTGACGCGTTTTGATTTAAACAATGTAATCAAAGGCGGTAAAAATTTAAAGACCAAGCTGGGTGGGGGAGGAGTGATCAAAAATGGCTTTGTTGTCTTTCAATTTGTAACGGCGATTGTGCTCTTAGTTGCGACCTTTACCATCCAACAGCAATTGCGTTTCATTCAGCAGAAGAACCTTGGCTTGCAGACGGAGCAAATCATGATCATACCCATTCGAGATGATAGTATCCAGAACAATTTCAGTACGGCTAAGGAACTTATGCTCAGTGTGCCTGGTGTAACGTCTGTTTCAGCTATTTCAAATTTTCCTTGGGAGCGAGGATACTATAACTTCCAGACTACCCTAAATGGACAAGGGAAATCAATGGATGCCAATTTGCAAACCTTACTGGTAGAGGAGGATTTTATATCGACTTTAGATATGGAGGTATTGCAGGGGCGCCCCTTCTCCAAAGATTTTGGTAGTGATGGGAGTAGTGCTTTTATTCTCAATGAAGCTGCGGCGAAAAAATTCAACATCCAGAACTTGGAAGGAATTCGGATTAATATGGCTAGTATAGATGCTGGCGATCCTAAGGTTGGGGAAGTGGTGGGAGTTGTGAAAGATTTTCACTTCAAATCCTTACATCATGAAATGGAACCTGTAGCGCTGACAGTGGCTCCCCGAGCGTACTTCTTGGATAATTTTGTCATCCGACTTCAGACGGATGATCTGGAACAATATATCAGTCAGCTATCAAAACTATGGGGATCAGAGATTTCTGAACGCCCTTTTGAATATTTTTTCTTGGATGAAGCTTTTCAAACCTTTTACCTCAAGGAGACGCGATTGGCGAAGATCTTCAGCTACTTTTCCCTACTAGCGCTGATCATTGCTGGTCTGGGCTTATTTGCGCTAGCTGCCTATCTCAGTGAAAGAAGAATGAAGGAGATGAGTATCCGGAAGATTCTTGGGGCGGCAGTGTGGCAGATTATAGGCCTCTTGTCCAAAGACTTTGTACGACTTGTTCTAATTGCCATTGTGGTCGGGTCGCCTTTAGCATGGCTGGGGATGAACTATTGGCTAAATGATTTTGCTTTCCGAGTGGACTTGCAATGGTGGGTATTTGTTGGTGCTGGAGCGATGACCTTGGCTATCGCCGTAGGAACGGTGAGTCTCCAGGGTTTGAAAACTGCCCGGGCGAATCCGGTGGAAAATATTCAGCAGGATTAACTTATCCCAGTTGTGCCTTGATTGTATCATAGACGTGCTGCGCACTCCTCACTGCTCCTTCCATATAGCCTGGGAATTGAGCAGCGGTTTCAGCACCAGCAATAAACAGTTTACCATTCAGATAAGGAGAATGATAAAGGCGGTGCCCATTATTTTGATGCGGAAGCACATGCCCTTCATAAGGGGCATAGGTGAAAGGTTCCGTCCGCCAAACTGCCTCCTCGTATTCTAGATACTGTTCAACGTCCTTGCCATAGTATTTCCGCAACTGCATTAGGACCAGCTTTAAGCGATCAGCCTTACTCATTGAGTAATAGGCGCCGTTCAGAAAACCCTTTAAAGCATAGGATTGATCCTCGAAATCGGCATGATCATACATCTCTGGAATAGGACCGACATTGCTGAATATCGTCCCACTAGAGTCGGGTTTTCTCCAAAAGGGAGCAGCAAACCGTAAGCCCACTTTGATGGATTCCCCCATCCAGGTATGGGTTTGCTTCATCAGACTGATCAGGGACGAAGGAAGTTCTGGCATTAACTTGATGCGGGTGAGGAGGAGGTGAGGGGGCAGTGTGGATACTACGATAGGAGCTCGGAAAACCTGATTGCTACAGCTTACTTCTAAGCCGCTATCTAGCGCTTGAATAGATTGAACCACTTGATTAAGGTGAATCTGATTGGCCTTAAGGGTCGAAGCCAAGCTTTGGATTAGGGTCGAAGTACCCCCTTTAATCCGGAAACTAGGTTCGTTATTAGGCGGTAAGGTCACCAATTGATGTGGACTCGTAGAAATGGGTTCGTAAATGGCTTTTTGGCCCAAAATCTGCTCAAAAACTGCTAGGCCAAGCTCCTGTAGTAGAGCATTGAGTTCGGTATGTTTGCTTCCCAGCCAAGTAGCACCCATCTCTATAGGGGCGTTTCCATCCTCATAAGAAGTTAATATTCTTCCCCCTAGACGATCTCGGGCTTCTACTATACTTACTTGGAGATTTTGCGCACGAAGTAGGTAAGCCAGCGTCAAACCCGTTAGGCCAGCACCAATGATGATCAAATCAGATTTAATGGTCTCCATCTATTGTCTTCAGACTTGCAGAAAGTTTAGCTAGAAAGTGTGGCAAAATCCTTGGCGAAATAGGTGATGATGGCATCCGCTCCAGCTCGGTGAATACTGAGCAGGGCTTCAGGCATGGCCTTTTCATACTCCAACCAACCATTGCGACAAGCTGCCATCAGCATGGCACACTCTCCGCTAACGTGGTAGGCGGCGATCGGGAGTTCGAAATTGTCTTTGAGCAAGGCGATCACGTCCAAGTAATGCAAGGCAGGCTTTACCATCAGGAAATCGGCACCTTCTGCCGTATCTAATTCCGCCTCAATGAGTGCTTCTCGTTTATTGGCAGGATCCATCTGGTAGGTTTTCTTATCCTTCGGGATATCATCACTAGCTTTTGGAGCACTATCCAAAGCATCTCTGAAAGGGCCGTAAAAGGCACTTGCGTATTTGGCCGTATAAGACATGATTCCCGTATCAGTGAATCCCGCTCCGTCCAATGATTCGCGGATTTTCTGTACCCGTCCATCCATCATATCTGAAGGGCCGATCAAGTCAAAACCGGCCTCAGCCTGTGCTACTGCCATCTTACCCAATACGTCTAAGGTTTCATCATTGACGATCTTACCGCCTCTGACAATACCGTCATGCCCATCGATGCTATAGGGATCCAGGGCCACATCACTGATGAGGCAAGCCTCCGGGAAGCGCGCCTTGATCTCCAAGGCGATTTTTAAGTAGAAGTTGTCTGGGTGATAACTAAAGGTTCCAGTCTTGTCTTTATGTTCTTCGGGAATCGCTGGGAATAGGATGAAATTTGAAATGCCTAAAGCTAAGCACGCTTCTACCTCTTTTAGCGCTTCATCCAAGGACATTCTATAGTTGTTGGGAAGAGAAGTGATTTCTTCTTTGATGCCTTGGCCATTCACTAGGAATAGGGGCTGAATGAGATGGTTAGCAGTTAATTGGGTTTCACGAACTAAACCGCGAATAGCGGCTGAGCTTCTATTTCGTCTGGGTCTTTTCAACATGTTTGCAGAATATTAAGGGTGTGTTTTGTCTCTTTTAGGAACGGGATCATGACCATGCGGTCCCCAAGGGTGACACTTTCCTATACGTTTAATACCCAACCAGGTTCCCTTCAATATACCCCACTCCTGAATAGCTTCAATGGCATACTGCGAACAGGTAGGTTGGAAACGGCATTTGCTAGGCCCCAGAAGCGGAGATATGGACAATTGGTAAAACCGAATCGGAAGGATAAATATTTTTCTAAGTATCTTTTTCATTCAACCTAATTCATTGCACATCCACCATTCTTCACTCCCCACTCACAATTATTAATTATAAATTCAACCTTCAACCTTACCTAAACTTCACCTCATCACTACTTTCTCCCTTTTTAAACAACCACATCCCGCCTTGGTTGCGTGGGCCCTTTACTTGCACAATATTTTGTTGATCATCGTAGGCCTCCATGAGGATATCATTGCTTACACCTAGGCTATTGATTTGCGGAATTCCTTCTATTTCCAAGTAGCACCAAAGAGACAGCAAGTCTTCTGAGACTTCTTTGCCCAGGTAGTTATAGTTACGCTGTTCTCCATTTACTTTTAGGATAAAGTGTTTGTTTAGATATTGCTCGAAATAGGTTTCAGCATCGGGCGCTTCCTTTGGGGTACAAAGAGCAAGCTTGTCGTGCCCTTCTTGTCGCAATGCTTCTTCCAAATCATCTATGAAAATCTGAAGACTAACCTGAACTGCCTGATCGGGAGTACTATACTCGATCAAGCATTTGCTAAGATGATAGTCGTGCTTAATACCTAGTAATAGTAAACTGAACAAAAGATATCGCATACGCTTAATTTTGGATGGTAGATCACTTCGCTATAAAAAGGGAATTCTCTCTAGGCTCATGATCAGGGCTGGTCCTGCAGCCATTCCCGAAATAAAAAGGTTCCAGTCTGTAGACTTAACGCGTAAAAGGTGCATAAAAGTGAAGGCCAAGCCAAGAATAATGGCTACAATTCCGAGCTGACCTAATTCTACACCGACATTGAAGGCAAAGAGTTGACTTACTAGACTACTTTCCTCTCCGGGCATTAACATGGACCTTAGAAAGTTAGAAAACCCTAGCCCATGGATAAGGCCAAATGCTAAGGCTAGTAGGTAGTTTATTCGCCATTTTTTGCCCTGGTGGAGTTCTGGATCAGGCTGCGAGATCACATTGTACAAGGCAGTGGCAAGAATAGTGACGGGTATTAGAAATTCAATCCACTTTGCAGAAACACGGATTACATCGAGGGCGGCCAGAGCCAAGGTCAAGGAATGTCCGATGGTGAAGGCCGTCACTAGGATAGCCACCTGCCTCCATTGCTTTAAACTGTAGATGGCACATAAAGCTACTAAGAAGAGGATGTGATCATATCCCTCCAAATCTAGAATATGATTGAATCCCAATTCCAAGTATGTAGAAAACAGCGATTGCATTTTAGATGTAAAGGTAAGAAAAAAGGTAGCGGAGGAGAGGGGGGAATAATTGCTAATTAATGCAAATTTAATATATGAAATTTTAACAAATAAGATAATTATCTGTAACTTTACGATGCTTCGCAAAAGAAACTGCACCATCCGGTCAAGTTCATACAGTACTGGATTTCGCTTGAGAGTACATTACCTACATATCCCTCCCCGATAAGATTGTACATCCCATTGAACAAGATTAGTCCATTTGACCAATCAAATGCAGGCTTGTTCTGTGTATGGCATAAAGATTTATTTGTTTAACCCGGTTTGAGCAAGTATAGACTTGAGATTGAACCAAAATCCAGAATATGGAAAACTTTACTAAGCAATTTTTTTCTTACGCTTTCTTGCTAGCTTCGGCTCTTGGGATCAGCTTTAACCTGCAGGCCCAGGATTGTAGCGACCTCTTTATATCGGAGTATATCGAAGGTAGTAGCAATAATAAGTGTATTGAGATTTACAACCCCACCGGTGCTGCCATAGACCTTAGTAGCTACCAATTGGCATTCTACTTCAACGGGAATGACGAGCCTAGCAATCCTCAGATTCAGCTGGAAGGTAGCGTGGCTGCTGGCGATGTCTATGTAGTATGTGATGATGGTTCAGCAGCAGCATTTTTGGCGCAGGCAGATCTCACACCTACTCGCTCTTTCTTTAATGGGGATGACGCGGTAGCCCTAACCAAGGATGGTTCGAATATCGATGTAATTGGTGTAATTGGAAATGACCCAGGTTCACAGTGGGGCAGTGGATTGGCTAGTACACAGAACAACACCATCCGAAGAAAGGTAAGTATTACTCAGGGGAATCCTGCTGGTTCTGCGGATATTGCGGCAGAATGGGATGGCTTTGATCAAAATACTGTAGATGACTTAGGTATTTACATGAACAACTGTAATATGCCTACTTGTGTGATCGATGATATCGTAATGAGTAACCTGGGGAGCTGCTACAATCGCTCCACTCCATATGTAGGTGATGATACTTTTACGGCTTCTGTTACGGTATCTTTTACCTTTGAAGAGCCGGTAACTACTGGAACCTTGGACTTAACTATCCAAGGTGAGTCCTATAGTGTAAATGTAGGACACATCAGCGGTGGATCACATCGATTCCACGTCACTTTAGCTGCTACCGGCCAAGCCATAAGTGCCACTGCAAGTTTTTCTGATGAGCCAGCTTGTGCTTTGAGTAAGAGTGTTGGAGATGCTGTTGATCCTTGCTCTAATTTCGCGGGTTGTAGTGTGTTGATGATCTCAGAATATGTTGAAGGTTCTGGTAACAATAAATGTATTGAGCTTTTCAATCCAACCAATAGTAGCATCGATTTATCTGACTATACTTTAAATGTATATTTCAACGGCTCCACTATTGCGGGCCGAACGGAGGAATTGTCGGGTTCATTAGGCGAGGGAGAGACTTACGTTGTCTGTAATCCTAGCGCTAGCAGTGCTTTCCAACAAGTATCTGATCTGCTTTCTAGTGATATGTTGTTCAACGGTAATGATGTGGTAACATTGGAAGATGCTACAGGGATTGTTGATGCGGTCGGTGAGCTAGGAAATAGTAGCAATTTTGCCGCTAATGTGACTTTGCATCGTAAACCAAATGCTACTCGTCCGGATAACAACCCATTTGATAGCTTTAGCCCAACGGGTGATTATGTAAGATTGCCAAGCAACGCTTCTTGGGGACTGGGTACGGTAGAATCTGATTGTAAGCCAGTGAATAATATGGACGGCGGGTTCTTCGTGTCTCCTATGATGTGTGACGAAGGTAGTATCGATGCGGGCTCCGGATACGTGGAATTGACTTCCTCTTGTGGCCCTGGTCTATTGCAATTTGATGCTTCTACCATTGCGATGAATCAATACTGTGGCAATTTTGAAATCAAAGTGCATGTAGCGGATGTAGATAATCCTGGCTTTGCAGGCATCCAAGTGCGGGAAAGCTTAAGCCCCGGTTCAAGAATGGTTGGTATTAAAACCAAAGGGACGGGTTTTTATGTGTACCGCGAGTACAGAAGTTCTTTTGGTTCTTCTAAGTCGGTTAGATCAAGAAGAAGAGGCTCTGGATACGATTGGTTGCGCATACAAAGAAGTGGTAGCAGAATTCGTGTGTACAGCTCCCGAAATGGTAGCAGCTGGAGACTAGAATCATCCATCACGATGTCACTTCCTAGTACAGTATTCGCTGGATTCATGACAGAGAGCCCCAATACCAGCACTACTACTACGGCAGAATTCCGAAACATTTACACAGATGGTGCTTGTGGAGGGTCTAGCTTAGTTGCCACCACCACAGATGAGCAAAGTGAAACAGCGGTGGAAAGCTTCAAATCTACGCCTGCACTTAATGTTCCTGCCGCTCCTACGGCCCGGGAAAGTGTGCTAGATCTTCGATTGAGCCCGAACCCAGCTCGTGACTTCTTGCGTGTAGATCTTCCACAAATGGAAGGACAGCGAGGCACTGTAGTGATCACTGACCTGAATGGCCGCCAAGTATACAGCAATATTTACAACGGAGAAGCTCAGACTTTGGAAGTTGATTTGGCAGGTCTTCGACTGACGCAAGGCATGTACGTATTGAGCTTACGTACGGCGGATAAAGTAATGACGAAACGATTTGTGAAGACTGGCTTCTAAGGGCAGTCAAACAATAAATACCTAAAATCAAAAGGGCTTTCGGAATCTCCGAAAGCCCTTTGTTATAATTAGATGCGTCTAAGTAGTTAATTAGTAGCGGTAGTATTCTGGCTTGAATGGCCCTTCTTGCTTCACACCGATGTATTCGGCCTGATCTGAACTCAATTCTTCCAACTCTACACCAATTTTGGCAAGGTGTAGGCGGGCTACTTTTTCATCCAAATGCTTTGGAAGCATGTATACTTTGTTCTCGTACTTGTCCCCATTCTGCCAAAGCTCCAATTGAGCCAAAACTTGATTGGTGAAAGAGTTGGACATCACAAAGCTAGGGTGACCAGTGGCACAACCTAAGTTTACCAAACGTCCCTCAGCTAGGATGATGATGTCATTACCATCTACCGTGTATTTGTCCACCTGAGGCTTGATCTCAACTTTAGAATCGCCATGTGTATCGTTCAACCAAGATATATCGATCTCATTGTCGAAGTGGCCGATGTTACAAACGATGGTTTTATCCTTCATCATCTTGAAGTGCTCACCCGTCACGATATCTTTGTTGCCCGTAGCGGTTACGACGATATTCGCTCTTGGGATGGCATTGCTCATTTTTCTCACCTCAAATCCGTCCATGGCAGCTTGCAATGCACAGATAGGGTCGATTTCCGTTACGATTACTCGACAACCGGCACCGCGTAGCGAAGCAGCAGAGCCTTTTCCTACATCACCATAACCTGCAACAACGGCTACTTTACCCGCCAACATTACATCGGTAGCTCTGCGAATGGCATCTACACAACTCTCTTTACATCCGTATTTGTTGTCAAATTTAGACTTCGTTACAGAGTCGTTGATGTTGATGGCAGGAAGTGGGAGTGAACCGTTATTTTGTCTTTCGTACAATCGATGAACCCCAGTGGTAGTTTCTTCGGAGATCCCTCCGACACCTTTAACCAATTCAGGATGCTTATCCAGCACACAGTTGGTCAAATCACCACCATCATCCAGGATCATATTCAATGGTTGCCCATCACTAAAAGCAAACAAAGTTTGCTCGATGGCCCACCAGAATTCCTCTTCATTCATGCCTTTCCAGGCGTAAACGGGAACACCGACTGCGGCAATGGCAGCGGCGGCGTGATCTTGTGTAGAGAATATATTGCAAGAGGACCAGCTTACCTCTGCACCCAGCTCTACCAAGGTCTCAATAAGTACAGCTGTCTGAATAGTCATGTGCAGACAACCTGCAATTCGGGCTCCTTTCAAAGGCTTAGATGGACCAAACTCTTCTCTCAAAGACATTAGTCCTGGCATCTCCGCCTCGGCTAATTCAATCTCCTTACGCCCCCAATCAGCCTGATTGATATCTTTAACCTTGTACTTTAAAGCTGCTGTTGATTGCATTAATATTAGATTTAATTTTATTGATCATGTAAGATGACGTTCTCCGACAATTTTCGTGCTTCCATCTGGCTAGCTAGCTAGACAGGCAGCGTTTTAGCTAGAAGAATTGCGCCCAGCGGCAGCAAGGCTTTTAGTTAAAAGGGTGACTCCAAAACACAGAAATTGTTAGAGAACCAATAATGAAGGTGCAAAACTACTGAATTCCCTAATACTTTTCAATTATCGTCCTTACTTCTGGACCATTTGACGCAAGTTCTGCAATGACTCAAAGGGAAGCTTCACGACTGCTGAGTTGGCCAGCCACCCAGGGATACTTCCTCCGGGTTCAGAGTGATTTTCATAGATGATATGAATCAGGCCGTCCGCCTTTTCTTCAAATTGCCAAAAACCCTCAGATTTTGGTACACGCACGTGGTTCTTCCTTGGCGGTAAGTACGCTGGTAGACAAGTGGCTGTAATCGTTAATTTACCTGCCTCCCTATTGAAGGTGAAATGATAGATGCCATCTCGATCCGTTACGGGCCAGGGAGCTTCGGTCTGGAGATAAAAGGTACGGGTATTGGCCGCTTCTTCCAGGGGCTCTACTTTCTTGGCTCCTGGCGACCATTCCGTAAAGCGAGATACATCTTTAAATAAGCTTTCTATATCGTCTAGCGTGGCAGTCAGTTCCATCTCCCCGCGGAAGGCGTTCATAGGAGAATCGGGAATCTTTTTGATAAAGATGCGAATACCATCTTTATCCTTTTTTAGTTCCCATTGACCTTCGAAAGTGAGCAATGGACTTAGCCCCAACAGGGCTACGGTTAGCAAGGCAAATTTCATGGAAAAGGTTTGTTGATCTTAGAAGCTGATTGAGTTTAGCTTTTGGAATTTGTTATAGGTCTATTTTTTTGCCAATTGAGGCTCTTTTTGAGGATAATAGCAGGGCTATGTGACGATAAAAAGCCGAAGAGTGGCGGAAAAAGAGCCATAACAAAACCACATTGTTAAATTCGAACAGCTTCTTAAATAGCTAGAACGAAAGGAATATCTCCCTTTATTGGCATATTAACAGTTAAGATGAGTAAGTGGTTTGCCTACTTGATTACAAATACACAAATAGTTAGTACGGGGCTATAAAGTCAGCTTTTCCCAGGCAGTTTTCTGGTAGGCCCGAAACACGAGAAACCAGAGGACTATTGCCACAAGGGCAGCACCCAGCACGATCACAGTCTTGTCGATAATTAAGTAATGCAAGGCGCCTAGGCCACCGGCTAGCATTAGCGAAAGTATACCGGCACTAAAATTTGCTCCTTTATTAATATTGTCCCAGCTATCCGAGAAAGGAATCTTCTTCGGTTGGAAAAAATGAAGAATCATGGTACCTAGAAACATGATATTCGCAAAGCCCAGCATGAAATCATCAACCACTTTCACTCCCCATATCCCTAATCCAACTAAGAACATCAACAGATAGGTCGGTAAAAAGAATTTGGCTACTACCGCTTTGGCTGTACCACTTAGAATCCAGCCCGGTTCCTTCAGTGGTGCGGCATGAAAGATCCAGCTAGCAATCTGTTTATTGGAATATTGGCTGCTCAGTAAAGGCGTACTCAACAGCAAGAAACAGAAGTAGATCAAAAGCAGGTAAGAACCGCTCTCCGGCAATGCTGCTAGCCGCTCTGTAAGGCTACCTTCACCATTCAACGCAAAGTAGACGAAGAAGGCAGGAACCATCCCAAATCCGGGGTAAACCCGCAGTTTATAGTCCCGATTCCGCGCCGTTAACCGCCAACTCCATTTGAAGGCGGCTTTTTCCGCTTCGTTATTGCAGATACCGTCGGCCAGTCTTTCCATAAGCCCACTTTGCTTAACCGCTTCAGCTTCCCCTTCCTTTTTCGGCTTGACCTGAGTCGTTCCTCCTCCCTGAGTCATGGCGACCATTTTCTGATTGAAGGCTTTGGTCAATACATTAAGAATTAGCCAACCGCAAATAAAAGGCGTACCAATGGCTAAGGCCGCCAAAATCAGGACCACCAGACTTTGATTTCCATCCATGATCAACGACCAAAGTCCAGCCAGCCAGGATGGGGGAGAAAACACGACAAAGGGCGAAAGCAGGATATTGGCATTTTCGTAATCCTCCAAGTCGACTAAGCGAGGGAGTAGGTAATAAGCGGAAAATATAGTGACCGTAAATCCAATCTGTAGGTAATTCAGTATTTCCTTAAATTTCTGTGGGGTACTGATCCTTAAAATCAACAGATAGATTAGGTTAACAATAAAGATCACAAAGACCAGACCGAGTAGCACCTGTAGTCCGAAAACAAGTAGGCCCCAGAATCCATATTTCACGACAATGAAAACGGCAGCTGGCAATACAAAAGCTAGTACCAACTTAGACAGGTAGATGCCAATGTGCAGTAAACGAGAGATCGTCAAAGTGCGGTCATTGATGGGTTTGGGGAGTAAGATATAATTATCTCTGACGTCAATGAGCACTTCTGTGAAATCAGTGATCAAGGTCATAGCCAGCATCACCATCCAGCCCGCAAAGTAAAGAGTGAAACCGGTAGCCTTTTCTTGGAAAATGATCAGTGGCCCGATAAAGAAAAGGCCAATAAAAAAGAAGACTAGAATAGACACCCAATCCTGGTTTTTGAGCGCCTTCTTAGTAGTCCGCCCCTGGGTGTTAAATACGCTAGCCCGTCGGCTATCCATCTTGACCTTAGCCGTAAGGATTGCTTCCAATTGAGTGGTATCTACTCCCAGGCGCTCCCACAAAAAGTTGAAGAGGAATACAATTCGCAATAATAGCTTATTCATTGTCCGCCTTTTTTTCTTGGAAAGTATCAAGGAAATCCCCTGCTAGGCTTTCGAAGTTTTCTGTGCTAGTCAAGCTAGAGAAGATTTGCTCAAGACTATTACCTGATTGCGCTTTTAATTGCTCAAAGGGGCCATCCGCTATAATCTGACCTTGATTGATGAGTACGATTCGATCCGATACCTTTTCGACTATATCCATCATGTGTGAGCTATAGAAGATCGTCTTTCCTTCTGCTGCTAAACGGGCAATAATCTCTTTCACCATGATCACTGAGTTGGCATCCAGCCCGGACAGGGGCTCGTCCAGGAAAATGATCTCGGGGTTATGGATGAGCCCAGAAATCAACAAAACTTTCTGGCGCATCCCTTTGGAGAAAGTATCGATCCGTTGATCCTTATGCGGTTCTAGCCCGAAGAAGCTAAGCATCCGAGTGGAACGCTCCTCCAGCACAGCCTTGTCCATATGATGTAGAGAACCCACTAGTTCCAAAAATTCCATGGGTGTAAGCACTTCATACATTTCCGCTTGTTCCGGCACGTAGCCAATAATCTTCTTGATCGCCAGCGAATCGGACTTCACGTTATGCCCCTTTAGGCTCACCTCTCCCTCAAATTGAGCATCCAGCCCAATCAAAATTCGAACAGTGGTACTCTTTCCGGCCCCATTAGGCCCAATGTAGCCAATCACTTGCCCCGGATAAATGTCTAAATCTATGCCGTTGAGTACCTGATTCGCTCCGTAGCTTTTCCTCAATCCTTTGATACTAATAATCGGTGTATCCATGTATTTAGATTTGTAAGGTCCTAAATTATCGATCAGCCCATTTCTCCACACGCTCCACCTGATGAGCGGCCAGCCGATCGAGTAAACGAGAAGTATCATCATCAACAATAATCAGATCCCGCTGAGCTGCTTTGACAAACCCATCTTGAATCATTCGGTCAATCTGCTGCAGTAGCGGATCGAAATATCCATTGATGTTGAGTATGCCGATAGGTTGGCGATCTTGTCCGAGTTGAACCAAAGTCGCCATTTCAAATAATTCATCTAAAGTGCCGAAGCCACCGGGCAGGGTGACCACGGTATCGGATAGTTCTGCCATTTTTTTCTTACGCTCATCCATCGTATCCACTAGATACAGTTCGGTCAAATCCTCATGGCAAACTTCCTTATCCTTCAGGAAATGGGGAATAACTCCAATTACTTTCCCCCCTTTATCCAGGGCTGCGTCAGCCAGGATGCCCATCAGTCCTATATTGCCAGCACCATAAACCGTCGATAAGCCCCTTTCCGCCAGGGTCTCGCCAAGGTGCTGAGCTGCTTCGGCATAAATCGGCAGCTTGCCAGTACTAGATCCACAAAAAACAAGAACGGATTCCATCATGATATTTCATCTTTACAATCTGCCCCCCTAAGCTGGCATCTGCATATCGTACAGGTGCAGTCCGGGAGCCCAGTAGTCTTTTTCAATATGTTCAATCTCAAAGCCAAATTTGGCATAAAAGGAATTGGCTAATTGCGACGTGCGTACGATAATACGTTGTACAGTGTTTTTCTTTCTTATCTCGGCTAGTCGAAATTCTGTTAATCGCCTCCCCAATCCTTTTCCTTGAAAATTAGGGGAGAAAAAATCCCAAGCGATTCTACCTACCTGTTCCTCTTCACTAAATACAATACCACCACAACCCGCAATCACCCCTTCTTGCTCAATCACCCAATAATTATCTCCGTTAGCCTGCAAAAACTGCTCAAGGTCAGTCTGTTCTTCCACTGCAAAATACTGGGGCGTATTTTGCAGGAAGATCTCAATTACTTGAGCTAAATCAGAAGCCTCATACCTGCGAATCATGAACCTAAGATTTTAAAAACACCAGTATACCAAATAATAACATCATGACCAGGCCGAAGATAAATTGATACAGTAAAAAGCACAATGTTGATTTCCAAATGACATTCCACAGGCTTTCCTTAAATAGCTGCTTATAGGCGTAAATGGAGTAGACCACCACGGGTATGATTTGGAAAACGGCAAAAAAGCCACTGGCCTTTATAAAGGGCACATAGAGAATAAAGAATAAGGTTTGTGGACAGGATAAGTAGGTATTAATGACTAGGTGTTCAGCGTAGTGGTACTTAGGTTGCCGAAAGATTAAGAAGGTGGCCAAACTAATAAAGGGAATCCCGGCTAAGAAGAAGACATTAAAGTACTGCTTCATATTCGTCGTGAACCACTCCATGCTCTCCTGCACCGCCGGCGTAAAATCTTCCCAGCCTTCCGTCTTGTGGAGCTCCTCCATCAACTCGTCCATATCCGGTAGGACAAGGAGGGTCAAAAAGGTAGCGACGGCAACGAGTAACACGATCAACTGGAAAGGTCGAGTTAACCGACTGCGATCTTCAAATAGGTATTCTTGAATGGTCGGGCCGGGCGCTAAGAATAACCGTTTTAAGGTATAGCCCATGCCCTGCTCTAGGTTGAGCACATACAAGACATCCTTAATAATCTTTCGAAGGGTGAACCTTTCCAGTTCGTTTTGTGGTCTTTCCATATCACCTACTTGTAATCCTATCAAGCCTAAGCTGAGCAGCCTTTCTAAAAAGCTGCTCAGCTTACGGACTATGTTCTATTAATTATGTTGAGCTCGTAGGTAATCTAACTTTTTCGGAACGAAAATAAGCTTTTAAAGTCGATCTTCTCTCCTGTCACTACATTTTCATTTCCAAAGGTTTGTGACGCAAAGAAAAGCGCTAATACGGCATAAAGCAAGGCCATTCCAGCAACCATGGCGACCAGTGCTGTACTAAATCCTCCCTTGAGAATAGCGCCGATGGCCAAGGAGATATTGAGCATTGGAATCATGGCCGTACTGCTGTTCAGTTCCATGCCTGGCATCTGTGACATGACTGCCGGGATGATGATCAACATCATGAGAGGAGATACATAACTCTGCGCTTCCTTGTAGGAATTGGCAAGTAGTACCACCGCAAGCGTCAAAGCCGCCAGAAATACGGTGATTAAAAGGACAATCAAACACAGCCAAAACCAACCT
>JAHQWA010000146.1 GCA_019634045.1 Saprospiraceae bacterium | reverse complement strand
CGTGGATTCCTTGATCAGCGGGGACAATATCTTTGTTTGGATCGTGAATACGGGAAGCTGTATTGTTAGAGATTCCGTTACCGTCTATCACGCCGTCAACCCCACCACACAGGACAAAGACGTACTTCTCCAGGCAGATAAGGCTGCCCTGCTACTTAACAAGGAGTTGCTCTTCGATGCCATCACACAGACGATTCCCGATAGCCAATTGACCTTCACGATCATCAAAGAGCCAGAGTTTGGTGAGTTATCAGACTCTTTGGCGGGCTTGTATTACCTCCGAGACTTCGATGTACAGGAGGATATCGAAGTGTCCTTTACCTATGAGGTCTGCAATGAAGATCCGGAATGTGGAGCCCTTTGCAGCCAAGCCAACATCAATCTGACGGTTAAGTTCCTTGCTTCCGAGATTATATCCTATAAGCAAGCCCTCCGGCCTACTGGAAAGAATCCCGTCTGGAATTTCACCTTACTGCGCAATCTCAGTGATGCTAGAATTACCATAGTAGATCGTTGGGGACAATTGATTTACTCCCAGTTTTATGATTCCAGTGAATTCGATCTACTGAAAGGGAATACGCTGGTGGGTTGGGAAGGCCAAAACAATAAGGGTCTCAGATTGCCTTCAGGCGCTTACTATTTCCTTTTCGAAGGCACCTTAGCGGACGGTACCAAGCCACAACCTGAAAAGGGAATCATATACCTCTTAAAATAACCTCTTCCAAAAACCTCCTAGCAGGCGGCGGATGAATTGGCCGCCTGCTAGGCAAATTGATAACACTCAACATGAAATACTTATATAGTCTCATCAGTTTACTCTTTGTCACACAAGTAGCCTTTTCGCAACTCTTGACGCCTTACACCCTGTATCGAGATCAATGGGGTGTCGTTAATCCAGCAAGTGTTTCCAACAACTTTACCATCGATGAATATACTTTTTCGATCGCAGCTACAGATCGCCACCAATGGTTGGGCAATGGATTCAACTGGGATTACAGTCCGAACACCCAGGTATTGAATTTTGAAGGAATCTTAGAAAATGATAATATTATCGTGGGTGGACACATCATGTCGGATCGGACGGGTGCCCTATCAACCATTGGTGCTTATGGGCGCTTTGCCTATATGATTCCCTTGGATCGACTTGGCCGCCAAGCGCTTTCCATTGGACTCTCCCTCGGTTTGGTGCAAACCCGCTCCCGCATCGATGGGTTTGACTCTAATTTCTTCGATGTTCCAGAAGAGGACATTATCGCTGGCGCTGTGTGGAATCCCGATGTCAGTTTAGGTATGTTCTATTTCAATGAGGACATATGGTATGCTGGCATTTCCATTCCGCAGATATTGAGTTTCAGTGCAGAATTTGGGGAGGATCAATTGGTCTATAGTTTAAGACAGCCGCGGCATTATTATGCAGTAGCTGGCGGCTATATCCCCTTTGATTTTTTCGGTTTTGGGGACGGTACTTCCTACCTGGAGCTTTCCGGCTGGGCCCGCTACCTGCCGCTTCGACAAAGTAAGTCAGATTCCTTCGCTCATTTATTTAGAATCGATGGCAATGCCCGCTATCAGCACAATCAGATTGCTTGGTTGGGTTTTGGTTTAGGATCAGCCTTAGCGCTAGATTATACTTTTTTGCATACCGAAGTGGGCTTCATCGCCGGAGAAAACCTCAACTTAGAAAATAGCCAGCTGAAAATTGGCCTGGCCTTAGATTTTTCCATTGGCGATCCCTTGCAACGCTTAGGGCCAAGTGCGGAAATCAATGTGATGTTCTCTTGGTATTAAATCGGCGTATTGAAAAGGGCCTGCAAGTTGTGCTTGCAGGCCCTTTTCAATGAGGCTGAATGGTCTGGCGAAACGCAGTAGTAACCCACCCAGGGAGCCTATAATCTTTTAATTTTTGTCAGGCTCATTTACCTCTTTTTCTAGTCTTTCAAGTATTTCGAGCACCGATTCATCAGATTTAAGTTTAAGAGATTCTTGGAAGGCTTTCAATGCTCCCTTAGTATTTCCTTTCGACATATAGTAGTAAGCCAGATTGTTATATACTAGAGGATTGTTTGGGTGCAATTCGATATTATATTCGAACAATGCAATCGCCAAATCTTCCCTCCCTGATGGAGCTATTCCAAATGCAAATGAGTTTAAGTATCCTTCCATTGGAATCACCTCATATCCCATTTTAGACGTAATCATTTGGTAATGATCCTGAATTCTTTCTACCAAATCTGATTTATCCTTATACCTCGGATGATAGTAATTCATGATCTCGGGAAAGGAGTAATACTGATAAAATTCTCTCAAACCATCATAGGTTGATTGATGAGGAATTGAAAAGTGATTTTCTACTGGGTAATATTTAGCGGCTAGGTTTATTTTCCATTGATTGTTCTCGACCGCATTCAGGAAGCTTCTATTGGGAATGGAGATCATTTTCGTAAAATCTGAATCGTCGCTTAAAATTTCTTCTTCTTTCAAAAATGTTGGCTTTGTATTGCCTGATGCAAAAAATAAATTCTCTGCGGAGAGATCAGCATTTTGTAAAGTATCTAGTATTTCCTCCATAAAGATTCCTTCCGCAAAGCCCAAGGCTGGATCAATAGAAATGTAGTTATTGAAGTATTCTCTTTTTCGCAATAGCGCTTCAAATGTCATCAGTCCTCCTAGAGAATGGCCGATGAACGTTCGGTGTTTTGAAGTGGAATAGTTGGAATCAATAAACGGAATAAGCTCCTCTGTAATAAAGTTCAAGAAATCTCTGCCTCCACCCGTTACGGCTAGTGTTGTGCTATCATTTGCAATTATTCCTTTGATGGGAGATAAATCCCTATTTCGATTGGTGTTGGGTATTCCGACAATCAGGGATCTCGGAATGATATCGTTGCCCAATGGAGCAGCACTCAAAAAATCTATCGTAGAAACAGTATGTAGAAATTGCGTTTCTGCATCAAGGACGAATACCACCGGAAGGTTTTTCATGGCTTCATCCATACCCCAAAACCCTGCTGGTTGGTGGACAAAGATTTGCCTGGTTTCACCAAGAATCTCTGACTCCAATTCAATTATTTCTCCGACAGAGATGGAATTGCCCGTATCAATAGATTGAGCAGAAAGGCAGGATTGCAGGAAGATAAATAATATAAAAAGGGAATACGGTTTCATTGCAGTCTAGGTTGCTAGTCATTTATCCGAAGTTCCTCCAAGACATCGCTCTGTAAAACTTCGGATAAATGCCGCACTACTTATAAGGTATTACGGATGGACATATATCGTCCTTATTGAATAGGACAGTTTAATCGATGCGCAAGACCTTAATATCTACCCGTTGGTTCTTCTGGCGCCCCTGCCGAGTCCTATTATCCGCAATCGGTTTACTACTACCATAGCCCCTCGTCTGCAGTCGGTTGCGGCTGATTCCTTTTCCTTCTAGGTACTTGGCCACCTCCTCGGCCCGCTCTCTAGATAGCTTAGCTCGCATATCGGGAGCAGGCAGGTTATTGGTATGTCCTCCAATTTCAACTACTACCTTTCGATTATTACTGAGGAAGGAATAAATCTCGTCTAATGTAGGAATCGACTCATTGGTGATCGTCGATTTATTGGCCTCAAAAAAGAGCTTATTGACCTGAATAGTCGTTCCTTCTTTCAATTCACCAATTTCCTTTCCTTGGAAAACAACCGGCTCCTTGTTGGATGAAGGTGTTGTTTCTGCTACGGGTTGCTTCTCCTTAGGTGCTGGTGTTACGGGCTTGGGTGTATCAGGAACCTTAACCGGAGGCTTAGTCTCTGCCACCTTTGGCTTCGGGCTGGGAGGCGGGCTTGAAGTCTTTTCCTCGGCAGGTTCAGGTTGAGTCACCTCGGCGACCACTTCATCTGAACAAGGAATCGGCACGATATCAGAAGAATTATCCAAAAGGATATTTCCATTGTAAGGGAATAAGGTTGGTGTTTGATAGAAGGCTTCAAGGATGATATAGGAATAATCATCTACCGGCTCAAATTTGAATACGTACCGTTTCCAGTTATAATTGATCACCATACTACTTTCCCCCAGAAGGAACTTCTTATCACAGTACCCAAATCCGCCGTAGATTCTCAATTTAGCGGGGGTATTATAATTGGCATCCTTACCAGTGGTTTTGGTTTGGCTGATGTAAGTGCTAGAACGAGCCAAATCTATTTGAAAACTATAACACTGTCCTTTTTTCAAGGGGCTGCTTAATTTTTGCCCGACAGATTCCCAAGTGTCATTATCCCGGACAACCATGCCTAAATAGGTATAACCATGGTTCGCCGGTTTGTTTACCTTAAACTCATTGTTAGGACTTGGCTGCACATCGGGCTCCGTTTCTTCGGGGAAACCACAGTCCAACCAACCAGAAGGTGCACTACTGACTCTCGGGTAGTCTTCAAAAGATGGATTCTTTAGTTTGATCGTATCCTGGCTTTGACCATAAACGATATTGATAGCAAGAGAAAGGATTGTAAGGGCGATTAGTCTCCTCTTCATAAAGCGCTTCATTTTCACTACTAACGATGATAGTATGTCTAATTGTTTTACCAATTTAAAAAATATTTTGTTTTAACGGGTGGAATAGACTGCTAAGGATACAATTCCTGCGTCTTAGGTGCCATCTAAAGTAAGGGACTATAATTCCCTCATTTTGGTCTGGTAGTTATGCTGTAAGGTAGCTACGTTTCTGTTTGAAACAGAACAATAATAGCAAATTCCCAAGGAGGAGAGGGAGTTTTAGGTAGCTGTCTTGAGAAATCTAGACAAAGATAGAGAATTTTGGGAAGAATGGCAGGATACTTCCGTTGAAGCAAAGCTTGATGCTGTCAGGAAAATACTTTCCAGGAAAGAAAAAAGGGGCTCGGTAAGAAAAAAAGTTGGGTTTACCCACCAATTTCTAGCAGTTCGAGAGGGATGATATCCCGAGCCGAAAGGGCTGCCTGAGTTGGAGGTAAAAGATGTGTCTCTGGACCAGGCAAAGCGGAAGCCATCAAAGATCGGTCCGATGAAGCCTGCATAGATTCCGACTTAGCATGATGCAGCCAGGACGGAAAATACTGGAATAGGTTTGACTCTAACAACTGCTGTCGCTGATCCGAACTATCCTCGGGCGCTTCTTCCACATCTAGAAAGACAGTATCTACAGGGCCATGAAAGAGGGGCTGATCACTGCCAGGGGAATCCAAACCACCAGTATTTCCTGGCACGCCGGATAGATAAAGCAACACAAAAGCTAAACTTGCCAAAGAAACTTGCCAAACGGGCACCTCCCATTGAAACCACTTCTCCCAGAAAGCCTTTTTCGGAGGAACGGCCTTGCGCTGCCGCATTTGAGCCAGCAAGCGGTCTTTTACTGCAGGAGAGGGAGCTGGTGTTTCCTGATGCAAGGCTTTACTCACACCAATCAAACAGCGGTAGTTTTCGTAGGTATCTTGATCCATCTCTTCTAATACCACCTTCCTTTCGGCCATGGAAAGCTGGTCCCAAGGCTTGTTGGCCATCAATTGAACTACCATTTCCGAAAAATTAGCTTGCTGTTTCATTCTGCTTCTATTGAATCTAATAGCTTTCTGGTTTAAATAGATGTAGTGATTTTGCCAACTTCCTTAAGGCATAATATATTCTCGACTTCACGGTACCTTCCGGGCAATCCAGGATTTCGCTGATCTCCTTGATGCTTTTCTCTTCCAAATATCGGAGTACAAAGCATTGGCGGTGTTCATCTGAAAGCCGGTTCAAAGCAGCATCCAATTCCTTTTTGAAGTATTTTCGATCACTACATTCAAAAAAAGAATGCTCTTGCTGGCTGAGATCTAACGGAAACTCCGAGGTGATCTCTGGTTGGCGAGAATGTCTTCGATATTCATTTTTCACCATATTAGCAGCTACCTGAAACAACCAGCTGGAGAAATTCCGGTCGGGATCATAGAGGTGCGGTTTATTGATGATTTTTAGAAACAATTCCTGCGTGAAGTCTTCTGCCTTCTGCTGCTCTTGCCAAAGCATGCGGTAAAAGTATCGATGCATTTTCTCCCCATAGCGATCATACAATACACTAAATGCTTGTTCATCTCCCTTGGTGATGAGTCGCATTAACTTGGCATCCGAAGCCCCGCGGTATGAAGTGCGGAAATTTAGCATATTCCTTCTCTGGCAATTATGACCTTACAACTATTTTTATTCTTAGTGCATTTAAGCATTGCGCCAATAGATTCTCCGCCTTCTTGGCTGCGATTTCGACCGATTACTATTGTCACACTACCTAAATTCAAATCTATATACACTGCTTATCGGCATCCGTTCAAAGCTATTCGATTTTTTTGAAAAAATTTTCTCTTACCTTGAATGGCCGATTTCAACCAGCTACAGCGATCCATTCGTCACTCTTCTTTGACCGAGCTATCCTGCTCCATTGTCAGAGAATCGGCTGGAATCAGTTGTATTACTTCTACAGGTGAATCAGGCGGTGGCTTAGGTGGTTTATAGTGCCCACCTCCTTCCATAGGCGGCAGGAGAAAATAGCCGAGGGTTACGATCAGTAATAGTCCAAGAAGCGGATTGAGGTAATTCTTTCGATTATTTCTATTCTGTGCGGGGCGCTGTATGGTCTCCTTCTTTCGCTCCTCTCCCCCCTTTGTTTTGCTTATGGTAGTGCTTATTGGAGGATTTCCGATGTGCCGATCTACCGTTTCTAAGCCTATATCTTGTACGATTCTAGGAGGGGGGGCCGTATCTTTGCCTCCAAATTGCAATTGATAATCGGTAGATTTAAAACCTGCGGCTGCGGGCACTGATTTAGTCGTTTCTGTGAAGATTTCAACCTCCTCTTCCCAGACAATCTCTCGTACTCTTTCTTTGCCTTGCACTATTTCTACGACAGAAACCTTGATCAAGAGCGGGTGAGTACCAGCTTTCAAGGGAGTAACATAAAAAATCCATTCTGTGTAAGCTCCCTCTTCCAGAAATTGTTCTTCACTGGATAGCGTGCGGATCGAAAAAGCTGGCTCCGCAGCTGGATCAAGCAACTCGGCCTGCATAACCTCCGCAATTCGGACGGTTTTTAAGACGACTGAAGGCTGTAGTTCAATATTGCTGATAATGACGTCTTCATCATAGGCCAAGCGAATGACACACTTCGCCTCCTTTGAGACCTTCATCTGCTCGGGAATATTGTATAGTAAGCTCCCTTGCCGTCCTCTTCCTGATGGATGTTGCGGTTTGGAAAAATCAGCTACTTGCAAAGATTGGATCAGCTCGATAAGATCATCTCGAATTCTGTTATAACGTAAATCCAACTCACCCTGAGAAATAGTCCCTCTGATTTTGGCCTTGTTTGATTCCTGCAGCCGGGACTCTAATTGGATCAGCTCCGCCGCACGAGAAGATTCCAGGGGAAGTAGATCACCCAGTTCTTTCAACACATCTCCCATGCCTCGAGATATTCGAAGCAATAGATCTTTCTGTAATTTCTCTAGGTTTTCTGTGGTCATAGTGGACTGTCTTCCATCGATTTAAACACTCCAAATATAACGAAATACGCATCTAAAATTTTCTGCTTTACTAACAATTTTATTAGGACGCAACAAAAAGGAACCCATAAGAGTTGATACAAAAGAAAAGAGGCTCAATTCTAATGGCTATAAAACCAACTTCGGCAAAACCAAGGAATTAGGTACAAGCGAGCTATTTAGTCGGGTTTTAGAAACCCCTTAATAGATAATTACTAGCAGAAGTTAGCGCACTTTTCGGCGCTTCTCAATAAAAAAAACGAGTATATTTGCGGTCTATGAAGAATATTAGGAATTTTTGTGTGATTGCCCATATCGACCACGGAAAGAGTACGCTTTCAGATCGGCTGTTGGAATATACCAATACGATCTCAGAAAGAGAGATGCAGGCACAGGCTTTGGACGATATGGATATCGAGAGAGAACGTGGCATTACGATCAAAAGTCATGCCATCCAAATGTATTACAAGCATACGGATGGCGAAACCTATACCTTTAACTTAATTGACACTCCAGGCCACGTTGACTTCTCTTATGAGGTCTCTCGTTCCATCGCTGCCTGCGAAGGTGCACTACTATTGGTCGATGCCTCTCAAGGCATTCAAGCCCAAACCATCTCGAATCTATATTTGGCGATAGAGCACGACTTGGAAATTATTCCTATCCTCAATAAAGTGGATATGGAAAGCGCGATGATCGACGAAGTTTCGGAGCAGATTATGGACTTGGCCATGTGTGAGTTGGAGGATATTATTCATGCTAGTGGAAAAACGGGGCAAGGCGTAACAGACATCCTAGCTGCTGCGGTAGATCGCATTCCCGCACCTAAGGGCGATGTCAAAGCGCCTTTACAAGCACTGATTTTCGACTCCGTCTTTAATCCGTTCCGAGGAGTGATTGCCTACTTCAGGATCATGAATGGCACGGTTCGCAAAGGCGAGCTGGTGCGATTTGTAAATACAGGTAAAGAATATAATGCCGATGAAATCGGTATCCTGCAACTCAATCAAATCCCCAAAAAGGAGCTGAGCGCAGGTAATGTAGGATATATTATTACGGGGATAAAAAATTCCAAGGAAATTAAGGTTGGGGATACCATCACGCACTCCAAGACGCCTTGCGATGAAGCCATCAAAGGTTTCGAGGACGTAAAGCCTATGGTATTCGCAGGGATTTTCCCAATCGATAATGACGACTTCGAGGATTTGCGAGATAGCCTGGAAAAGTTGCAGCTCAACGATGCCTCTCTAGTTTTTGAACCGGAGACCTCTGCGGCACTGGGATTTGGTTTCAGATGTGGCTTTTTAGGCATGCTACACCTGGAGATCATTCAGGAACGACTGGATCGTGAGTTTGGTCAAAATGTCATTACTACTGTCCCGAACGTATCCTATTTTGCTTATACCAAGAAAGGACAAGAGCTGGATATCCGCACCCCATCAGAATTACCTGACCCTACCTTATTGGATCGGGTAGAGGAGCCCTATATCGTGGCACAGATTATTACCAAGCCAGAATACATCGGTTCTATTATGACACTGGCTATGGAGAAAAGGGGAATGTTGTCCAAACAAGATTACTTGACCCAAAACCGGGTAGAGTTGACGTTTGACCTTCCCTTGGCTGAGATTGTTTTTGACTTTTACGACCGCTTGAAATCCATTTCTCGCGGCTACGCATCTTTTGATTATCAACCTACCGAATATCGCCAATCTGATTTGGTTAAATTAGATATTAAGTTGAATGGAGAGCCCGTAGATGCACTTTCCGCTTTGGTTCACAGAGATAAGGCGGCAGGCTTTGGGCGAAAGATATGTAAGCGGCTCAAGGAATTATTGCCGAGACAGCAGTTCATGATCGCTATCCAGGCCGCCATTGGTGCTAAGATCATTGCTCGAGAGACTATTTCTGCCCTACGAAAAGATGTGACCGCCAAATGTTATGGTGGTGATATTTCGCGTAAGCGTAAGCTACTTGAAAAGCAGAAAAAAGGTAAGAAGAAGATGCGCCAGATCGGCAATGTAGAGGTGCCTCAAAAGGCATTCCTAGAAGTGCTTAAGTTAGATTAAGCGGAAGGTTAAAACAGAGCCTTTAGACCTATAAATCAGGGCCACCCGTTGTATGGACGGGTGGCCCTGATTTTTATTTTTGCCTATACCCCTTATAAGAAATGGGCCAGGCTTTTCCTAATTAGCTGAGACGTAATCCAGCTAACAAGCTAATTATCAACACATTGAAGCACTCGGTTGCGAATTACCAGCGGTTTCTCAAGTAGAGTGCTTTCGTAAATTGGACCACGTGTCTCCGCACTGTTAGCCCGTTTATGAAATCGGAAATGCGAAGGCGGAAGGCGGAACATTACATGAGAAACTGCTGGCGAGTTACAACAGCCTACCCCTTAGGATTTTACCACTGGCTCTCCTACAAACAAAGTAGCCTCATGCTTTACTGGAAAATTCACTGAATTCGCAATAAAACACAATGCATTAGCTCTAGCATGTAAACTATGCGCTAGTTCTTCCTTGTCTGCCTCCAAAATTTGAATAGTTGGCCGGAGTATGACCTTCGTAAAATGTCCACCGCCATTGGCAGTCTCCTGCATCTCTCCTTCAGCTTGATCGGAATAACTCACTACCGTAATACCTGCCTCTGCACAAAGATGCAGATACCACAACATATGGCAAGCGGATAGCGAAGCTACCAATTGCTCTTCAGGATTGTAGCGAGTAGGATCTCCTCGAAATGAAGGATCAGATGAAGCAGGAATGATTGGCTTTCCTTTTGCTTCAATAATATGGTCCCGGGAATAGGCACGATATCCCTTCGTACCCTTACCCAGGTTTCCAGTCCAGGTTGTCTTTACCTGGTAGGCATGCACTTTTGACATAGATCGGGCTTTTGACACAAATGTAAAATTACTCTGTGACAATTTGTGCATACAGAAGCCCTAGCAATACATAGTGCACGTATTGTTAAAGTTGTAAATAAATGAGACCATGCCTAGTATGAGACAAAGGCAGACCGAGCCAATTTGCTACAAATAGTCTTGTAGAAATGGGTACAGGAATAATAAAAAGGTTTAAGTGCTGCACACACCGCCAAAATCATATTGGATGTACTGGATGACTTGATAGGGTGTTGCTATTGTAAGGTGAGCTGACGGACGCTCTCCCATAGTATGTGGATTATAACTGTCTTAGTGGGTGTTAAGTGTCCTGGTAAATTGAGGCTGGGATTCAGAAAAGAAAAGTAGGAGATAAGTTTTTGTTAGTGTGACTGTGCTAGAAGTATTTGCTTCTACCACGTGGTGCGGTGTAATCTGCCATAAGAATAAGCCCTCCACCGACAACAAAGGCTCCCATAGTAATGTAAAGGATCAACATAACCTGCTGTGCTTTTGTGAAAAAAAAAGATGATAGAAGAATATCTTATGTTCATGAGGGCATTGCTAAGTTGAAAAAAAAATATCAGAGTTTCAAGAAAATAAATCTCTTTTCTCAGATTTTTTTCAACCCACAATAAATGCTATACTCAACTTACTGAAAGCTAGAGTAATCAATAACTGAGATTGGGAAAGTAGATATTATTGTTGCAATATATATAACATTAACACGAATGTGTTCAACTTTATTATGCCAAGCTGAGATTTTTTTTTCAAGCCTTTATTTTACCTATCTAGACAAAGTCCTTAAATCGACTTACTGGCCAACAAATCTTGCACGTGTGGATGAGGGCTGCCTCCTAAAGGCTCTAGGGTGATATTAAGGCTTTCGGCATTCCGCAAGAAAGCAATGGGCTGCAAAGTATCTGGTTCTCCCCGTCGCAACAGGCCTAAATTGATCATTTCACCTTCTACATCTGCCCAAATTTGAAATTGTTTCTGAGGATTTGGCGGAGTCGGTAAAGTAGACATATCTACAAAGGCCAGTTTTTGTTCTGGATTCCAGTAGACCACCACCGCAACACTAGAACCTTCCGCTACGCCTGGAAGCGTCACGGTCTTTGTGGCAGAATGCCCTAGAAAAGCCTGAAAACGTCTGGCCTCTTCTTCGCAGTCGTATTGGGTTTGTGCCAATTCTGCCTTGGCACTCCTTAAATCATGTCCAAGACCATTATTCCTTATTAAGGTAAAGAGTAAGGCGATAGAAGCGGCTACCGGCCAAATATAGGAAGTCCACCTCCTGCCGGGTGCTGGTGGGGCGGTTTGAGGTTCTACTTGTAGCAACTGGTCAGTACCATTGGCCTCTATATCTCGCATAATCTTTGATCGAAGACCGGATGGCGGCTTGATCCCTTGTGCCAAGCTGTACTGTTCTAATGCTTCGTGCATAGCATCCACTTCCTTCTGCAAATCAGGATGTTTGCGAAGCCATTTCTCCACTTCTACAGATTCTTTTTGATCTGTCAAGCCTAGAACATACTGTTCCAACAAGCCAGATGCTAAAAATTGTTGTTTATCCATATACTACACTTGCATGCTACGTCTTTTCTTTTGTTCAAGTTGTTAGCCTATTGATAGTGCCCATAATACAGTCCAAAAGAAAATCCAGATCATTACTTTGCTTTCAATAAAAAGTTTTCGGAGCTCGCGAAGTCCAATTTTCACACGTGACTTCACCGTTCCTAGGGGTATATCTAAGTGTTTCACCACTTCTTGTTGCGTGTATCCTTTGAAATATACCAGCTCAATTATTCGCCGGTACTTTTCCTCCAGCCCATCCACCGCAGATTGTAAACCGATATGTTCGGGCTTCTGCTCAACGCGCCAATCTTCATGATCATATACGGAGAAATCCACTTCTTGGATCTTTTGGCGCCTCCTAAAAGCAGCTGATTTTCTAGTATCCAGGGCTGTTCGCCTGGTAATGTTCAGCAACCAAGTAAACAGGGTTCCTTTTTTTTCATCGAAGGAAGCTGCATTTTTCCAAATCTTCACGAAGGCATCTTGCAAGACATCTTCGGCCAGCACCTCCGATTCTACAATCTTGATCGCAATACCAAACAGGGCAGGACCATATTTATCATAGATAATCGCAATGGCTCGCTTATCTTCCTGTTTTAGTAATTGAATGATATCGGTGGTATTGTACTCCATTGATTCAGATAGCTTCCAAAGATAGGTTTGTTACATCTTCAAGTATGGAGATCAGTTTCTATTTGCTGTGCCAAGCTGTCTTTTGGCTTCTTATACCTATAGCTGTCCTTTTCTCCTATATCAGATTCGGAAAACTAACAAGCTTATGCCATAAAAGTTCAGTACCTCAATAATACTTAAGGCAGTTAATCACCCTAAATCTTAAGTAGTTGGAAAAAATTTCGAAAAATAATCGCCTTGAAAAGATCCAAACAGAACTTAGCCTCGTAGGTATGTCGATTTTAATTAAAAACCGGACCGAGAAATGCTATGAAAAAGGTCCACAAAATGTGCTTACATGAAAAAGTTAATGTTTGTTTTGGCAAGTTTAGCGCTAACGATCTTCTCCGCTCAGGGTGTTTACGCCCAATGCAGCTCCAACCAAGCGAAAGCCGTAAAAGCTAGCTATACCAATGGAGGAGAAAAAGATGTAGTCGATATCGCTATTGGATCCGCGGACCACACCACCCTGGTAGCTGCTGTGAAGGCTGCAGGCTTAGTAGAAACACTTAAAAGTGATGGCCCTTTCACTATTTTTGCTCCTACCAACGCCGCTTTTGACAAACTACCTGAAGGAACTGTTGCTACCCTACTGAAGCCTGAAAACAAAGGACAATTGACCAGTATCCTTACCTACCACGTTGTGAATGGCAAATTGGACTCTGGCGCTGTTGTTGATGCAATTAAGAAAGGAAACGGAAAAGTTGAAGTAACTACCATCCAAGGCGGAACTTTGACTGCCATGATGAAGGACGGTGCGGTATGGTTGAAAGACGAGAATGGCGGAATGGCCAAAATCGTCGCCGTTGACCTAGAAGGAACAAATGGTACGATCCACGTCATTGATGGTGTGGTATTGCCTAAGTAATTTGTCTTGACTGCAGTGGGTTAGTCAAGCCTTGCATATCAATAGGGTATCCCGAATTTTGCTTATCAAAATTCGGGATATTTTTTTTGAAGGTACCACCAATCAGCAAGTACTTACCTCAACATGCTCATAAAATGAATACTAGCAAACAATAATTTGGTAGCTTTAGGCTAGCTTACAAAAGCCCATTCCTCCTGGGCGAATCCATTACAAATACCTTATTCCCACATTTCACCAATATGAAAATCAGCTTAGTCAATAAAGCCAATAGTGCGGACCTTGAACAAGAATTATCCTGGTTTAGACAAGTAATAGACACACGCCTAAAACTCCACTTTGGTCAAGAAAGTAATCATCTAGGTGTCTTCGATCTTAAGCCACCAGAATTTGGCGAATCGGCTTCTAATTGGGCAAATTTTTTGAGGCGTTACCAGCCTAGCATGATAGAACGCTTAACTATTCTACTGGCCCTGGCTCCTAGCATCGCTCCAAGAATCCTAGATATTTTCTTGGTTAAAAATGCGCAAATTGATGACTATTTCACCGAATTCGGGGGCTTAGTCCAGCCAGCCCCACGAGGATTTTCTCCCACCCGAGAAACCTTGTTCTTCTTAGTTGGAGGAGAACGGCTAGATCTGCGTTTTGAGACTATGCAATTATTCCAAGCCGGTCACTATTTCTGGACGGACAATATATTGAGCAGCCCAACCCCTTCTTTAGCTGCGCCCGCAGGAAGCCCTATATTGGGAGTTTCCACTTCCTTCCTAGAAGACTTGACCCATACTCAATCTCAAACGGACGTCTTGGAAAGTCACTTCGCCGTACAAAAGATCCAAACTAAGCTTGCCTGGGAGGATCTCGAATTACTCCCTCGGACTATCAATCAACTCAAAGACATCGAAAACTGGTTATCTCATGGTGATACGTTACTCAATGATTGGGGGTT
>JAHQWA010000145.1 GCA_019634045.1 Saprospiraceae bacterium | reverse complement strand
CTCCAAACAGGAAACCGTAGATCATAACAGATCAGAGGACAGATCTTCCAGCCTTTCCATTCTACCAATAGCCGTTCCGTTCCCGCAGTGTAAAACTGATCTTCACCTGCTAAAGTAAAAAGATGGCGTTTATCATAGGTCTTGAATGTGCCATCCGGAAACATCCAAAGCAAGCGGTTATAGAAGTTCCCATTTTCTTCTACTACGTAACTACCGGTGATGGCAGCCGCTAACTTAGCGGCTTGTGCCTTTAGCCAGTGTAGAGTAGGTCCATCCATTTTCTCCGCTACCGAAGAAGGATTCATGGTAAAGCCGGTTGTAAACATTTCTGGTAAGACTACCAAATCCGTATCGGAAGGAAGCTGTGAGAGTTGTTGACCGATCTTTTCTAGATTATCCGCAGGGTTCTCCCAACTTAAGGCGGTTTGTACAAGGCTGACCTTCATAGGATGTGATGAATAGGTGTTAGAGTATGTCCAAATTTTCATAATTAGGAGAAAGTGAGAAAATTTTGTGCTAAACAAGGCAAAAAACGTAGACATACCTATAAGGTACGCTGAGGCTTTTTAACGCTGTGCAGTAGAAAATTTGCCACTTGGAGTCAACTAATGGAAGTTTAGACATACCCTTAAATAGAAAAGAGGGATAAGGCCTAAGGCTTACCCCTCTCTATTTATAATATCTTCATTAGATTTTCCAGCTTGAGCGGAACAATCTATCGATTACATACTTAGTATAGCTAATTACTCAACTTCAGCTTCCACAGCCTCCTCTCCTTCCTCAGCTTCCTCAGCTGAGGTAGCAGAACGCAATGCACGTGGAATCTCTACAGAAGCAATCGGTGTACCAAGAGGGCTGATAATTTCAATGTCATCACTCACCTTAAGGTCTCTTACTCGCACCGCTTGTCCTAACTCCAAGTGAGACACATCCAAAATCAACTTATCCACCAGGTGCTCAGGCGTCGTCTTAATCTTTACTCGACGAAGGTTTTGCTGTAGCTTACCTCCTAATTTCATACCTGGAGAAACACCTTCAAAACCTACGGGGATTTCTACTTTCAATTTGTGCCCTTCCGTCAATGACAAGAAGTCAATGTGAACGATCGCGTCCGAAACAGGGTGAAATTGAATATCCTTAATGATGCATTTATGAGAAGCGCCATCCAATTCAACCTCAGCAAGCTTAAAATCAGGTGTATACACCAAAGGCTTTACCTGCTTAGGATCAATTGTAAAATGCAAGGTGTCTTGACTTCCATAAATTACACAAGGTACTCTTCCTTCATTGCGAACAGCCTTAGAAGCTTTCTTACCTACATCTGTACGCACTTGTCCTTTAATGGCAACTATTTCCATCTTAGTTTTTTTTATCAATTAGCTATAGTGGAAGAGCTATCAATTTCTGCCTGGCATCCAGGGATCGCTAACCCTTCATATATCATTCCTAACTAGTTCCACCTGCTTTAAATCAGCAGTAGGCCCTAAAAAGGCACGCAAAGATAAGTATTTTACGTGATTTTCTAAACAAATGAACTTATTTTTCTGAAAGGGTTTCGATTGCCTCTTATCCACCGATAAAAAGGGCAGAAATAGAACGATGTTCGTGTGTATTTCGGATGGCCCGCGCAAACAGCTTTGCCGTGGATAATACCTTGATTCGAGGCGATTCCTGCTTCAAGGGTATCGTATCACAAACCAAGAGTTCTGATAGCTCCGAGTTATTGATATTGTCATAAGCTTTTCCAGAGAGCACAGGGTGTGTACACATCGCCTTGACGCTCTTTGCTCCTTTCTTCATCAGTATTTCTGCGGCTCGACATAAAGTCCCTGCTGTATCCGCCAAGTCATCTACCAAGATCACATCTGCTCCTTCTACATCACCAATCACGGTCATACCCGCAATTTCATTGGCACGTTTCCGATACTTATCGCAGATAACTAGGGGCCTTTCAAAATGCTTGGCATATGTTCTCGCCCGTTTCACCCCACCCACATCAGGAGAGGCAAAGGTCACATTGGACAAGTCTTGCTGCTGAAGATAAGGGATATAAATGGCGTCACTTTTCAGGTGATCCACTGGAATATCGAAGAAACCTTGGATCTGATCCGCATGGAAATCCATGGTCATGATCCGATCGGCTCCGGCTGCTTGCAGCAAATTCGCAATCATTTTGGCAGAGATAGGAACGCGAGGTTTGTCCTTACGATCCTGCCTGGCATAACCAAAATAAGGGATCACCGCCGTGATATAGCCAGCAGAAGCCCGCTTAGCGGCATCTACCATTAGCAGCAACTCCATCAGGTTTTCAGCAGGCGTGAAGGTGGATTGTATAAAGAATACGTATCCCCCTCTCACCGACTCTTGAATAACCGGTTGCATTTCTCCATCACTAAACTGATGGATTTTAAGTTTACCAAGCGGTTGCTGGTAATAATCGGCAATCTTTTCCGCTAGGTATTGTGAAGCCCGGCCAGCAAATAACTTTACTTCAACCATTTTGTCAATTCTGGGTTGCATAGTTTATGATCCTAAAGTCAGCGCAAAGGTAATAAGCAGTTTACAGTTTACCTTCCATAACTCTTGCCTTTTTTAAGATTTTAATGGGATTCCCAAAATGGGCATTTTCAGGCCCTTTTTAAGTACAACTCGAAATAATTCGGTCTTTTGACGATAAACTCCCTCCCTTTGTCTAAGCCATTGTATCAAATCCGTTCAGAGTTCTATTTTAGATACTGGATTGGAAGGCAATTAATATGCAAATACTATTATTAATGGAATGGTGGAAGGCGATGGGCAGCACAACCCAGGCTTTCATGAGCATGGCGATCGTTTCGACGCTGCTCTTGGCGATGTTGATCGCGATCCACCTTATGGGCTTGGAACAAGACTCCGAGCCTTCTGGCACCACGCCTTCTGAGCGCAAGCGTCAATGGTTTGACGCCCGTATGATTCTCGTCTTCTGTACTGTTTGTAGCTGGCTGATTGTCACCTTCAATTTCGCCCAATTTAACCTTAAACTTTCCCTGCTGTTTGCCGTTTTGATCGCGGGTCCCCTGGCCTACTTTAGTCGGTATCTGCTCAAGCGGTGGTTCATCCCCATGGAAGGGGTGAGTAAACTAGACTTATTGCAGCAGACGGGTGAAGTTTTACAATCTATTCCTCCACATCGAAATGGTTTTGGTAAGGTTTTCTTATCGCTTCCCGAAGCTCCCTTTCAGATTGAAGCTATCACAGCTGGACAAGAATTGAGTCCAGGCGTCCATGTTCGAGTAATCGATGTGATTGATGATCGAATTATCTTGGTGGAGCCTGTCGAAGAAGAATATCCCGGGCAGGGAATCGATAGATAGGGAGGCTTACTTTTTCCGGTCGGTAACAAAATACACCAACTCCTCTATGGATCGGCGGGAAGGGGTCTCTGGAAACTGATGCAGCAATTCGAAGGCCTGATCTCTATAATCGTACATAATTTGCTTGGTATACTCTAGCCCGCCACTCGCTCGCACAAAGTCAATTACTTCTCTTACTTTCTCGGGGTTTTCATTGTACTTCTTAATATTATAGATGATTCTACGCTTATCCTTTCGATTGGCATTCTGCAAAGCGTAGATCAAGGGAAGCGTCATCTTTTTTTCTTTGATATCAATCCCTAAGGGTTTTCCGACATCATCCGTCCCGAAATCAAACAGGTCATCTCTAATTTGAAAAGCCATGCCGATCTTCTCTCCAAACTGATGCATCCGGCCAATCAGGTCTTCATCCTCCGTAGTCGAGGCTGCACCAACCGCACAAGCAGAGGCAATGAGAGAGGCGGTTTTTTGTCGGATAATATCGTAGTACACCGCTTCATCTATATCTAACCTTCGTGCCTTCTCTATTTGCAGCAACTCTCCTTCACTCATCGCTTGCATAGCATCTGATATAATCTCCAACAAGCGATATTGTTTATGCTTTACTGCAATCAACATCCCTTTGGCTAAGAAATAGTCGCCAACCAGTACGGCAATTTTGTTTTTCCACAAAGCATTGATCGAAAAGAAACCACGACGTTCATTGGAGTCATCGACCACATCATCATGAACCAATGAGGCGGTATGCAGTAGCTCTATGAAAGAGGCTGCATTGAAAGTGGCGGGATTTGTCTCTCCACAGAGTTTAGCGGATAAGAAAACAAACATTGGACGAACCTGCTTCCCTTTTCTTCGCACTATATAGTAGGTAATGCGATCCAGTAAGGGGACCGGGCTACGCATGGCATCCTTAAAATGTTTTTCAAATTCCTTAAGCTCTGCGTTTATGGGCGCCTTTATCGCCTCCAGAGTTTTAACCATAAAAGGCGTTTTCTAGGTCAAGGCTGTAGCTGCAGTTTACTTTGGTGCAACCTAGCTCCATTTTTAAACACCCAAAACTACAAAAAGTATTTATACAGCTTACTGAATTGTGTATCTCTATGAGAAAAATGCGTTACAGAACAAATGGTTGTTGCATTTGCATTCGATAGCTCTAGACTACTCCTTATTTTATACAGCTTGAGTCCAGCAGGAAATAGCAGAAGAGGGGACCGTTTCAGCTAATGTTTGTAATGTCTAAAGCTGTCTTTTTGTCGGGCATCTTTATGCAAGAATTTACGTATATTCGAAGAAATGCACTAAATCATAGAATGGCACGGTAGTTGCCAATAGGAAGAATCCCTTGCTGCAGGCAATTACTGTCACAATGACATTATTGTCATCAGCCTACCTGTACGTATTTGATTAAAGTTACTATTTGTTGATTTGGTTTAGCATTTAAGATTTTACAAAGTATATGTTTGAAGATTTGTTTTCTAACCCGAAGTTTGAGGAAGAAACCGATTATCTACCTTTGATATCGATCGAAGAGGAAGAAGAACCTAGTATCGATGAAGATTTCCCGAAGATACTCCCGATCCTTGCGTTAAAAAATACCGTCCTTTTTCCAGGCATCATCATACCCATCACAGTTGGCCGAGATCGTTCTATAGAAGCCATCAACACCGCTTACGGCGCAGACCGTAAAGTAGCTGTACTCTCGCAGAAAGAGAGCGAGGTTGAAGAACCCAAAACGGATGATTTGTACGAAGTTGGTACCGTAGCGCGCATCCTGAAGTTATTGCGGATGCCGGATGGAACCACTACGGCCATCTTACAAGGTCGCAACCGCTTCCATTTGGAAGCCATGCTACAGGAATCGCCTTTTATGAAGGGAGAAATTTCTCCTATCAGCTATATTGACCCCGTTAATAATCTTGAATTTGAGGCCTTAATTGCTTCCGTCTTGGATCTGGCCAAGCAGATTATTGAGCTGTCCCCTAATATTCCTTCCGAGGCCATGGTGATGCTCAAAAATATCTCGAGCCATTCCTTCCTCCTCAACTTCATTGCTTCCAATTTGAGTGCCAAAGTGCATATCAAGCAAAAGATACTGGAGACGAGCGACCTAACCGAAAAGGCTAATTTGCTCCTGATGCAGCTCAATGACGAATTGCAATTGCTAGAACTCAAGGATCAGATCGAGAACAAGGTTCGAGTTGATATCGAAAAGCAACAAAGAGATTACTTCCTGAATCAGCAGCTCAAAACGATACAGGAAGAACTGGGCCAAAACCCTCAGGAACAGGAGATCAAGAAATTGCTCGAAAGAGCGCAAAAGAAAAAGTGGTCCAAGGAAGTTAATGCAGTTTTCCAAAAGGAACTGGCGAAGCTTCGTCGCATGAATCCTCAGGTAGCAGAATTCTCTGTTCAATCGAACTATCTAGAGTTACTCTTAGAGTTACCCTGGGGACAATACACCAAGGACAATTTCAATCTAAAGAAGGTCAAGCAAGTGCTTGATAAGGACCATTTCGGTCTGGAGAAAGTCAAGGAGCGTATCCTAGAGCATTTGGCTGTACTGAAGTTGAAAGGGGATATGAAAGCCCCCATCCTATGTTTGGTAGGCCCTCCAGGTGTTGGTAAGACATCCTTAGGAAGATCAGTAGCACGAGCTTTGCGTCGCAAGTTTATCCGCATGTCGCTAGGGGGCTTGCATGATGAATCTGAGATCAGAGGGCATCGGAAGACCTATATTGGTGCCATGCCCGGTCGAATATTGCAATCTTTGAGAAAATCGGGTTCGTCCAATCCCGTCTTCATTTTAGATGAGATTGATAAAGTGGGAAAAGATTTTAGAGGAGATCCTTCTTCAGCCTTACTTGAAGTGCTGGATCCAGAGCAAAATACCACCTTCCACGATAATTATCTGGAATTGGAATATGACCTTTCTAAGGTTTTATTCATAGCTACGGCTAACTCTCTGAATACAATTCAGCCAGCGCTACTTGACCGTATGGAAATTATTGATATCAGTGGTTATAGTACGGAAGAGAAAGTAGAGATTGCCAAGCGACACCTCATCCCGGATCAGCGAAAAGAACATGGCTTAGTTGCTAAGAACTTGAAGCTAGACTCCAAGGTGATTGAGCAAATTATCCAGGAATACACTCGTGAATCGGGGGTTCGCTCTCTTAATCGGCAAATCGCTGGGGTGATGCGGAGCGTGGCTAAGAAAGTGGCCATGGAGGAGGAATATCAAATTAGGATTAAAGGCAAGGATCTCAAAGGGATGCTTGGCCCTACCAAATTCTCTACGGATCTCTATCAGAAGATTGAGACGCCAGGAGTGGCGGTGGGTTTGGCTTGGACCCCGACTGGCGGAGACATTCTCTTTATTGAATGTAGCCTAAGCAAAGGGAAAGGCAAACTAACCTTGACTGGTAACTTGGGAGATGTCATGAAAGAATCTGCTACTACTGCTCTCAGTTATCTGAAAGCACAGAGCGAAACGCTGGGCATTTCTTCGGAAGACTTTGAAAAACACGATATCCACTTGCACGTGCCGCAAGGCGCTATACCCAAAGATGGGCCTTCAGCAGGGATAACCATGTTGACGGCTTTGACTTCTGCTTTTAACGGGAAAGCCATCAAGCCCTTCCTGGCCATGACTGGGGAGATCACGCTGCGAGGTAAGGTACTTCCTGTCGGGGGCATCAAGGAGAAGATATTGGCCGCGAAGCGAGCCGGCATGAAGGATATTATTCTTTGCCAAGAAAATGAAAAGCACGTACTAGAAATACAAGCTGACTATATCGAAGGCATGACCTTTCATTACGTTGAGCATATGAGCGATGTACTGAAGCTTGCCCTTGGATAAAGCCATGGTGCTTCATCTGATGCGATACTTGATATAGAAAATAGCCTGGAATCAATATTTCAGGCTATTTTCGTTAAGGCGAAGTTAATCTCCGGACCTATTTCCGCAAATTCCCGCCCGCAAACCTTATAAAAAGACTAAAATCCGTAATTTTAGCTATTTCTATCCAACCTTTGCCCGCTTTTTGCGGTCATAGGAATAGCACTTTGTCCTAAATTCTCCTCGTGAGAAGCATTATTGTAAGTAGGGTAAAGTCGTGTTGAGTGGCTATAGGGGATCGTTTCCTACACTAGCTAGTTTTTGAAAATTAACTCTGGTAGATATGACAATTCGGTTGTGTTTGTGTCTTTTTTTCTTGATGATTGGTACTTCTTGGGCTTGGGGTCAGGCGCTTGATACGGAGGAGAATAATTTGGTCCAGTTCTCTGGTATGGTACTGGATGGTTCTACGGAACAGCTGTTTCCAGTTCCCTACACCAACATTTTAGTCAAGGATAAAAAACGAGGTACCTATTCAGATTTCGAAGGTTTCTTCTCAATCGTGGTACAGAAAGGAGATATCATTGTCTTCTCAGCAGTAGGGTATAAAACGGTGGAATTCACCATCCCGGAGGACCTAGAAGATGATCGCTATTCGCTGGTACAATTGATGACGCAAGATGCCGTTAATCTTCCCGAAACTGTCGTTTTCCCATGGCCTAGCCGCGAACATTTCAAGCTAGAGTTTTTGGCGATGGATGTCACACCAGAACTCCAAGAACGAGCTACCGAGAATTTGGCAAACGAAGTACTGCGTAAGGCACGCAAGACCGTTGCGGTAGATGGTAATGAAAATGCGGACTACTACCTACGCCAACAATCTCGTGAATTCTACTACATCGGACAGCGGCCCCCCATGAATATCTTCAATGCTGTGGCCTGGAAGAATTTCTTCGATGCCTGGAAGAGAGGAGACTTCAAAAAGAAAAAGAAGTAAACAGTTTCTTAGATAAATGGGGAGCCAAGTGCTCCCTTATTGCCCTTCGGGCGCTCGATGATACTGCGCATAGAACCAGGTCTTGGGCATCTTAGTCAGGTCATCGCCTTCATAATACCCCCACCCTATAATCTCATAGGTATTCGGTAATACGGTTTCTTTGAAGTATTCTACTCGCTGTGGGCTTTGCTCATTTCTTTGCCAGATGATCGTATGCTCTCCCTCCTTTGAACCTTCGTGAATGACTGTCTCATTCGGTTTTCTAACTACACACCACATCTTTCCATCCTGCACCTTGTTCACCCCCAAGCTCACTTCCGTTTCGCCCTTCTCTTCGTAAAAATCCATGATCTTTACTTTTTGAAAAAACGGACTCTCTGACTCATAGAATTGGTCAACGACCAAGGTATTGACAATGCTGAGTCTATCTTGCTGAATAAGTTCTCGCTTCAGATTGTAAAGAACAGCATCATCCCGCTCCCCGATTTCTTTGGCTTCAAATACGAAGAACTGTCCTTTCCAATGCCCATCTAAGGGCTTATAGACATCGGCATAGGCTTGGTCTGCTTCAACTACTACTGGAGGTCGTTCAATATCATCGATGGGCACCATGCGATTGCATTGCCAATGTAGAGCAACGAACAAGCTTAGTAAGAATAGCTTGATGACAGGAGCTTTTAAGCGGAGGGTAGGACTTGTTGAATACATGTGAGATCGAATTGACTAAGGTAATGAGCCTCTAATTTAGGCTTCCCAATCAATATTCACAAAAGATCCGATACCCAGCGCTATAGGATTGAGTTCATACCCTACCCTATTTGCTACTTAATCGAATAACCGGGCAGATCACTTCCTCTAGCGAAATGCCTCCATGTTGGAAAGTATTGCGGTAATAATTGTGGTAGTAGTTATAATTATTGGGGTACAAGAAGAAGATGTCCTCCTTCGCAAAAATGAAAGTTGAACTCACATTAGGACGTGGGAGTCCCGCCTTGTGTGGATCTCTAACTTCCAGTACATCACTTCGATCATACTGTAGGTTTCTTCCCACCTTGTAACGCAGATTAGTGGTCGTTTCTCGATCCCCAACGACGCGAGAAGGTGTATTGACTCGAATCGTACCGTGATCCGTCGTCATAAAGAGTTGGACATTTCTTTCTGAGATACGCTTCAAGGCTGCATATAGAGGCGAGTTCTCAAACCAAGATCGCGTCAAGGAGCGATAGGCTTTTTCATCTCCTGCCAATTCTTTCAACACCTCCATCTCCGTTCTAGCATGAGACAGCATATCAATGAAATTATAGACGATAACCGAGAAGTCATTGTTCAAGTAATTGAGGATATTATCCTGCATTTGCTTGGCACTGTTGACATTGGTGATCTTCGTATAATCAAATTTGATCTCCTTTCTAAACGTTCTGCGGATCTGTTCTCCCAACAGATCACGTTCATGCATATTCTTTCCGCCCTCCTGATTATCATTGAGCCACCACTGTTTATGGTATTTTTCAATTTCTGCCGGCATCATTCCGGCAAAAATAGCATTGCGGCTATATTGAGTTGAGGTAGGCAAGATGCTATAAAAGAAATCCTCTTCTTCCACTCTAAAGAACTCACTAATGATCGGCTCAATCATACGCCATTGATCATAGCGCATATTATCGAGCAGCACCATTACCGTAGGGACATCCGGTTTTAGTTGAGGAAAGACTTTAGATCGCAATAGGTTATTGGAAAATACGGGGCCGTCACCATCCTGCATCCAGGAAACATAGTTCTTGACCATGTATTTGGAAAAGGCTGCATTGGCTTCACTCTTCTGCATGGCGAGGATATCCGCCATTTCGCTGGTATCCGATTCATCGATCTTCAATTCCCAGCCAATAATTCGCTTATAGATATCTACCCACTCCTCATAATCCAATCCACTATTGATATCCATCAGGATGGTTCGGAATTCTTGTTGATAGTCCGAAGCTGTTTTTTCCCGTACGAGTCGCTTGCTATCAATAATTCGCCGTAAGGTGAGTAGGATTTGATGGGGATTGACCGGCTTGATCAGGTAATCGCTGATCTGTGCGCCCAGGGCTTCCTCCATCACATTTTCCTCCTCATTCTTGGTAATCATCACCACGGGAATGTTGGGCAATAAGTCTTTGATCTTGGACAAGGTTTCCAATCCTGTGATCCCGGGCATGCTTTCATCCAGAAAAACCACATCGATGGCATTATTTTCCTCTATTTCCTCAATGGCATCATAGCCATTGGTCACCGTAATCACTTCGTATCCTTTCTTTTCTAAAAAAAGTAGCTGTGGTTTTAAGAGATCTATTTCATCATCAGCCCAGAGGATATTGATTTTGTCCATGTATGTTGTTGTTTCTAGTAATTAAAACTGGAAGTTTATGTGTGTAACTGTCTACTTTCACACTTGTGAAAGAACAAGACTTTGGCATTAGTCCAAGGTATCCCAAGGGATTGCTTGCTGTAGAACAAAAACTAAAGGCGTTAATCCACAAATATATTGTGTAGCAACCGAAAGTATTTTCAATCGTTTATACTTGTGAAGGTAGCTTTACAGAAAATTAACTCGGTAGGAGCACGCTATGCCGGTAAAAGCTGTTACTTTGCCCACATTTGGCAAAGTAACAGCTTTTACCGAAGTCAGGAGTGAAATACTGTAGCAGTTTTTTGATGCCGAACGGACTATACCACTCAATTTACCGCAATATAACCATTACTCAAATGAGTAAGAAAAAAATATTCAACGATCCAGTGTATGGCTTTATTAGTGTACCCTATGGTATACTCTTCAAATTGGTTGAACATCCCATCTTCCAACGCCTGCGACGGATTAAACAATTAAGTCTCACGCACTATGTCTACCCCGGCGCTTTACATACGCGTTTTCATCATGCCTTGGGCGCCTTACATTTGATGCGACAAGCTATCCGAACCTTGCAGGAGAAGGGAGTAGATATCACAGATGAAGAGGCAGAAGCTGTACAAATCGCCATTTTGCTGCATGATGTGGGACATGGTCCGTTTTCTCATACCTTGGAGCACACCTTGATCAATGTCACCCATGAGGAGTTATCCAGCTGGTTTATGGAACAACTCAATGAGGAGTTTGACGGTGCCTTAAGCATGGCCATTTCCATTTTCCAAAATCAGTATCCCAAGCATTTTCTGTATCAATTGGTTTCCGGTCAATTGGATATGGATCGGATGGATTATCTCACACGAGATAGCTTCTTTACGGGGGTTTACGAAGGGGTGATTGGATATGACCGGATCATCAAGATGCTGTCCGTCAAAAATGACGAACTCGTCGTAGAAGAAAAGGGGATCTATTCGATTGAGAAATTCCTAATTGCACGTAGGCTCATGTACTGGCAAGTTTATCTACACAAGACGGTTCTATCTGCTGAACAAATGCTGGTACGCACCTTGCAACGCGCCAAAACGCTAGCAAGAGCGGGGCATCGGGTTGAGGCTAGTGCGAGCTTGCACTACTTTCTGCATTTTGACCTAGAGGGAGAAGATTTGTTGCGGGAAAAAAATACGCTCTTACAGCACTTTGCCAGTTTGGATGATTTTGATGTGGTGGCAGCCCTCAAGGCTTGGCAAAACAATGAAGACGAGATCTTGAGTTATTTGGCTTCCTGCTTAATCAATCGGCGTCTTTTTAAGCTTGTCTTTCAAAAAGAACCGCCGACCGCGCTGCAGTTAGCTGCCTTACAACGAGCTATCCAAGAGAAATTCCCATCTACGGATGAGGCGGATCAGTATTTCTTAATCAAGGGCAAGGAAACCAACCGCACCTATAGCACCGCTAAAGAAGAGATCAAAATTCTACTAAAGAACAACGAAGTGCAACCACTTTCTAAGATCTCTGACTACGAAATCCAGAACAGAATTGTCGCTAAGAACTTTCTTTGTTATCCTAAAAGAGTGATCTAACTCGACGGCAAGCTCATTTTTTTTGATGAATACGTACAGATACGAACAGTTGATCACCTCACTGCTTGCGTCTGTCATACTATTGCCTGCTACAGTTTTTGATCCGACTACTAATCCGTACTTTTGAGTTAGAAATTACCGCATATTACAAAATACTTCCTCAGTCTGTCGACATAAAAACTTCCCGCTGTTTACACATCTTCGCAGATTCTAAAACTTAGGGGTAAATAGGTAGGCTCAATAGTACAAGGGTATCCGGCCTGGCCAGACCTGATGTTGATTCTCCTACTCAAATCATTCCAAATCAAGTACTTATTGGAATTTTTTCGAATTGATATGGCACTGAGTCATCGTCAAGACATCCCCGCTATGTACACCTAGCAAGCCCACATTTTCCATTGGCATTTTAAACCTAATTATAATAAACTCTGCATTATGAGAAAGTTTAGTCTATTGCTTCTATTCGTCTCTTTGACAATAGTTGCATCCTCCCAAGACCCCGGTGATTTTCCACCAAATAGCGAACCGGGTAAGTGTTATGCAAAATGTTTGATCGCTGATGAATATAGCGAAACGACGGAACGTGTTATGGTCAAAGCTGCTTCTAAAAAGACAGCAGTAGTTCCTGCCAAGTTTTCTGCTGTGCAGGATCAGTTGGTAACTAAAGAAGCTGCCAAAAAGTACTCTGTGGCGCAAACTAAATTCAAATCCGTTAAGGAATCGATTGAAGTACAGCCTGCTACTAAGCGCTTGGTCTACGTTCCAGCCGTCTATGAGACGGTAGAAGAAAGAGTAATGGTGCAGGAAGCTACCGTTAGATACGTACCAGTACCTGCTGTGTATGAAACGGTGGTAGACCGCGTTGAGGTTAAACCGGCGACTAAAAAGCTAAGCGTCGTCCCCGCAAGCTATGAAACCACAACGGAGCGTATTCTAATTAAAGAAGCTGCTACTCGCATCGAACGTCAGCCGGCGAAGTATGAAACGCAAACGGAAAGAATTGAGGTCTCTCCAGCGTCAACAAAGTGGGTGAAACGCAAAGCCGACAAGAATTGCCTTTCTGCCGATCCTAATGATTGTTTGGTTTGGTGTTTGGTAGAAGTACCTGCTCAATACCGCACGGTTACTAAGCAAGTTAGAGTAGGTTGTTCGGATGGATGGACAGACAATGGAGAAGATTGTACCCGTACTGTCGAAGTTCCTGCTGAATACGAAACGCGTAGAAAGCGAACAGTAAGTCAACCAGCTAGTGTAGTCGAGGAAGTAATACCCGCCGTTTACAAAGAAGTAAAACGTAAGGTATTGAAATCGGCCGCCACCACTAAGGAAGAGGTTGTTCCTGCTCAATACGAAGTGGTTAAAGTGCGAAAAATCAAAACGCCTGCTACAACTCGCGAAGAGGTGATTCCAGCCAAATATGTAGAAGTAAATAAGCAAACGATTGAATCTGAAGCGAATACTTCTATGGAAGACATCCCTGCTGAGTTTGCCTCTTACACCAAGCAAGTGGTTCAAAACCAAGCTGCGGTGACCGTTTCAGAAGTTCCTGCTCAATACGAAACCATTACCAAGAGAACCTTGGTAAAGAAGGGCGGATTCACTGAATGGAGAGAAGTACTTTGCCCAAATGAAGTTACTAGCTATACCATTAAGCAAGTACAGGAAGCGCTAAGAGATCGTGGTTACCAGCCTGGCCCGCTAGATAATATTCTAGGTGCACAGACTAAAGCTGCCTTGACTAAATTCCAAAAAGATAATGGTCTTCCCATTGGAAACCTTGATCTAGAGACCCTAAGGAAATTGGGTATCCAGTTCTAGACACCTACTACTATAGGGGTAAAACCTTGTCGAAAGGCCTCCTTGCTATACCATAGTGGGGAGGCCTTCGTATTTTCAGCAAGATCAGTGTCTAATCCCTCCTTATCCCCTGAGTCACACCACTCTAGGTGCTCTTT
>JAHQWA010000144.1 GCA_019634045.1 Saprospiraceae bacterium | reverse complement strand
GGCACCGACTACACCCAGCCGGGAGAATACATAGAAGTTTTCACAGGAGTCAATGGCTGCGATAGCACAGTTATTCTGGATTTGGAGGTTTCTAACTTGGTTTACAATGATATACATACAAATCTATGTCAGGGTACTGGTTTTGAAATCAATGGAACTACCTTCTTCGAAACGGGCTTTTACACTGATACTATTGTTACTCCAAGCGGCTGCGATAGCATTATTCGACTAGATCTAGTGATTAATGACACCTTCTTAACACAGATTGATACGATTGTCTGTCTAGGGTCCATCGTCAGCATTGGAGACGAGGAATACGGGGCTAGTGGTTTTTACATCGATACGCTGAGTACGGTCGATCTCTGTGACAGCATTATCTGGCTGCAATTGGAGGTAGTCGGAGAGGCCTTTACGCTAATTGACACCAGCCTTTGCACCGGCCTAGCCTTTGATTTTGGGGGAGCTCTACTAGATGAAAGTGGTGTCTATCGAGATACCATAACTTCCTCCATCGGCTGTGATAGTTTTGTGGAACTCAATTTAAATATCTTACCACCGCTCTTCGGCAATGCTCAGTTCAGCATATGCCCGGGAGAGAATATCCTGGTAAATGGGGTTAGCTATAACGAAGCTGGCAACTACCAAGATACATTGCAAACCAATGCTGGTTGTGACAGTATTCTCCAGTTTTCGCTAGCGGTGGTTACCCAATTGTTCACAGATATTGATGTTGGAATCTGTGAAGGAGAGACCTACTTCTTTGACGGCAACACATTAAGCAGCACTGGAGCGTATGAGGCTACCTTTAGCAGTGTAGCCGGTTGTGATAGTATTGTTTCTCTGACGCTTACCGTATTCGAGGAAAAGGAGACTCAACTGACCGTCAGTCTTTGCGAAGGTGAGACCTATAGTGTAGGGGATTCCATTTACAGTACTTCAGGAAACTACCAAAACATACTGCAAACGATTGAGAATTGTGATAGCGTTGTGAATTTGGACCTGACCATCATTCCTTTCCAAGAGAATGATGTGGTGGCTGAAATATGTGCCGGAGATAGCTACGCCTTGGGAGATGAGCGTTATACGGTTGCCGGTAATTATACCAGCACCTTAATCGGTCAGGGAGGGTGCGATAGTGTCGTTAATCTCAGCCTGAGCGTAAACTCGATCCCAGAGATCAATCTCACCGGGGAGCCCGAGCTTTGTGCTGGGGAAAGCACGGAACTCACTATAGCTGACACCTATCCGCTTTATGCCTGGTCTACCGGCGACAATACACCGTCCTTAGATGTAGCCAGCACAGGAATTTACACCTTAAGTGTTACAGATGATAATGGTTGTATGGGTACGGCGAGCTTTTCGGTACAGGTTTCGGCATTAAGCAGCGAGATTGCCCCACAAACCTTTCCCAATGGCTCTTTCATTAGTTGCCCTGAGGCCACCGATGGCCAAATAGAAGCGCTTGCTTTCAATGGCATCCCTCCCTACAACTGGCAATGGAACACTGGTGCTGCTGATCAAACGCTAGAAGGGTTGGGGCCTGGTGCATACAGTGTTACCATAACTGATAATTTTGGCTGCGAAAGCTCCAGTAATCTCACCCTGATTGCACCCGCTAATTTTAGTTTGAGTACGGAAATCCTACCTCCCCTATGTGTAGACGAAGGAGGTATTGTAGATGTATTGGTCGATGGCGAAACAGGCCCGTACACCTTCAGAATGGGCAATACTAATCAAGAAATCGGCTTATTTGAAGATATAAATTCTGGACTACATACCATCAGCGTAAGAGATGCCAATGGTTGCGAACAATCGGTAACGATAGAGGTTCCGCAGGCTGAGTTTCTCATTGAACAATCTTTTGAAGCCGCTAGCATCACCGAAGGTGATAGCATCCCGCTATTGGTCAGTGCCAACTTCCCCATTGATAAGATTATCTGGGAACCCGCTCGCTGGCTCAGCTGTACAGACTGTCCAAATCCCGTGGCCAAGCCGGAAGCTTCTACTGTATATCGGGCTACGGTCTTCTCCGAGAGCGGATGTGATCTTCGAGCTGAATTTACCCTCGCTGTTGGTCCCTTTAATGGATTCTTCATCTCCAATGGCTTTAGTCCAAATGGAGACGGTGTCAATGACACCTATTTCTTCCAGTCTGACCATCGTGTGGCTAACATCCAACAGATCTTGATCTTTGATCGCTGGGGGAAAATCCTTTTCGAACGAAACGATCTTTTGCCCAACGATAGTCAATTGGGTTGGGATGGTAACTACGGCGGACAAGCCGTTCCGGTAGGCGTGTATACCTATTTTGTTAGCATTGAACTTCAGAATGGGCAAACCCGCACCTATAAAGGGGATCTTACTCTGTTGCGATAGTAGGTCAAAAATCAGTCTTTCTTCCCAAAACCTCGACTTTGTCGGATGATCTTCAGCAACTGTTCCATTTCGGTATCTATGCCTTTTTGTGCATCTTCAAAATTAGGTTGAATTGGAATATCGGGCATTACGCCCTGGTTGGGTTGTGGGGTGAGGCTGAAGTCTCCCATGATCGGAAAATCAATCTCAATTCCGCTGTTTGGCAAACGGAGGAAAAGGATCTGCCCTCCATTGATACCTCTAAGGTTACCATCTGTTTCTTGCCCCAAAGAAGTCCCAACTTTAAAAGTTCTAAAGTCTTTGGCGAGATAATAGGCGAGAGATCCATTGCGCGGGCTAGTCAGCAAATAGATTTCCCCTTTGAATACTGTGGGCTTCTTTTTATTTTTTTGGTTAATGGAGTGTGCTCTTGGAAAGCCATAATAGCCATCCCGTTGCTCTGGTTTATCCTTACTCAAGTCATAGTACCAGGGATCCCCCCAGCTTTGCACATAGGCCTTCAGTGTTTCCGGAAATTGCAGATAGCGCGTTCGCCCCTCCCTGCTGTCATCTATGAAGCGATCGATATCAAAATAGGTAGCCAATTCATCCTTCATTTCATCATTGCCCCCCATATTGTCACGAATATCAATGATCAAATGCCCGACCTTATTTTTGGCGAAAGCCGTAAAGGCCTCCTTATAAAAGGCCTTGTAGTCTTTCGTTAGTCGCTTCCAACCCATTAAGCCAAACGATCCTAATCTAAGCACCCCTACTCCCTCTTCTTTTATTTCATAGGATAGCATAGCATTTCGATCCTTGGGAAAAGCCGCGTAACGCTGAGCTAAAACCTGGTAACGGTCCGCCGCCTTAATAGCCGGAAGTAATATTTCTTCACTAGCTGTAGCGTCAATTTTCTGTATTTCTAAGTTCCATTCCGGTTTTTCCAAAGGATAAACCAGCGGGTGGAATACATCAAAAGCATCATAGCGAAAATCAAAGCCTTGTATCTCCAACTGGGCCACCCTAGCTGCTCTTCCTGCCCCATCCGACGAGACGTATGGAATCAAGCTGTCCAAGATCTTCTGAGCGCTATGGCCATTGATTCGCAAGATTTCCGTTCCCCTTGGCAATACCTGGTCTTGAGTTGCATCATATTGAACCAGCATTCGATCTTCTACCCAGCGAAAGGTAAAAGGCAGTTTATCTTGCTGCCAATGAATTACGGATTTTAGCAAACCACCTTGATTAAAGAAAGAAGCAAAAGTATGTCCACATTGCAGGCTGGCGAGCAGTTTAGAAATAGCCAGGTAAGCCTCTCCATGGGTAATCGGGCTACCAAACGATTGCTTCAGTTCCGCTAGCGCCCGTTCGATGGAAGCTTCATCATTGTAGCGATATAAACCGGGGTGCACATCCATGAGCATTGTTTTTATGAGCTCATAGTCTTGTAAAAGATCAGCGGGTTCCAGTTTAGACAAACTGGCTGGATCAATAAAGGCAGGTTGGTCCCATCGGGCCTCATAGGTGATCACTGGCTCTTCCCCCAGGAACAAGCTTCTGTTGTTGATCCCTTCCCAGGTCGGCTTTTTGTCTTTGTCAAACAAGACAAACTTGAATTCAATGTCCTTGGCTTCCGCGGGGAATTCTATGGCAAGCTGGTAATGGCCGTCTTCCGCACTCATTTTTAATGAGCTATCCCAACTCAAAGGGGCTTGATTCCCTCGAATGCCTACCGCTCCCCTTCTTAGTCCATCCGGAATATCCGACACCTGAAAGATGACTTGGGTTTGTCCTTGTAAAGAAAAGGCTACGATGAGTAAACAGCAATAAAGTATAAGCAGTCTAAAGGTGATGGTATGTCGCATGATAGATTGGTTTCAGAATAAACCTGATTTTCTGCAGTTGGTTGAAAGAAATTCTTGATTTAGAACCGATTTAACTCAGATTGCGAAATCTTCTTGTTTTTGAAAGCTCCACTTCCAAGTTTACCAAAATCCCAATTCAACACTACTTTAAACGACCGCATATCTCCAGCAGATAAATACCTCAAATGGGCATTATTAAAGGTAGAAATGCCGGTAAAACGGAACTTATTGAAGAGATCATTTACAACAAAGCTAAGGTTCAGTTGCTTGTGCCAGAGTGATTGACTCAAGCTGAATCCAAAGTTAGAAATGGGGTTATCAAGGTAGATACCGTCCACTCTCGGAGATGTATATTGATAGCTCAGATCGAGCTTAGTGGTAGTTGTGACAGCAAAGGACTGTCGACTAAAGAGGTAATAACCGGCCTGTTGATTCACTACCTGGATCCCTTCATCTGGATAGTAGTGTTGTTCCAGTCTCGCTCCTAAAACATTGTAGCTCTGCCACCCCTTGGTGTTGAAGGGAAGGGTTAGACTGGCGGCATACAAGGTACCATAATCAATATTGTCTCGCATCAATGAAACGGCTCCCGGGTTTTCAGGGTCCGCAACTTCCATCAGCATACTAATGCGATCTTGAATATGGGCATAATTGATGCTTAACGAATAGCTCTTGTACTTTAACATAGCACTGAGGTTATGCGTCAAGGCCGGCTGGAGGTCGGGGTTGCCACGTAAACTAGCCAGAGAATCCACGAACAAAGCGAAAGGGTTCAAGTCTTGGAAACGGGGCCGCTGGATACGATAATTATAGTCTACTTGCAGTTTCAAATCCTCCGCGAAGGTGTTGCTTGCGGAGAAAGAAGGAAACACATTCAGGTACTGCCGATCAATGAGTGTTTGATTTTCGGTGGCCTTGGATGTACCTTGTGTCCGAGTCCATTCGGTCCGGATGCCCAATTGTACATTCCATGGTCCTATGGTTTTTTGGAGATCGACATAGCCTGCTAGGATGTTTTCATCATAGTCATATTCATTGCTTCCAGCTGATTCTATCTCATAGCTCCCCTCCGCAGTTTGGCTAGCAAACTCTAGCCCACTACTATTCGTGATGTAAGCATTTTTCAAACCAGCATTCCAAGTTGTTCCTGCTGTTGAACGATTGGCGTAATCCAACTGCACAGTCGATACGGCAATATCACTCTCATTATCCGTTCGCCAATTGATGGACCGGCTACTATTGGCTTGGGTATACAGTTGGTCTATGAATTCTAGGCGTTCAAGCGCAAAGGTGGCATATTGAGCACTTAGGTTTAGGTTGGAGCCAAGACTGTCCAGTTGCAGATCATAGTAAAGACTAAAGGTGTTATTTGCCTGCTGATAGGGTCCTTTGACGGTGGAATTGAGTAGGAAGAATGGTTGCTGATCTTCGAAGTAGGTATTGCGGTTAATGGCATCCTTGTCGCCCTCCCTAGCTTGACCTTGGTATTGCAAACCCAATTCACTATTTGTAGTAGCTTGAAAGGAGGTTTTGAAACTGTAGTCTTGCCCTAGGATATCCAAGGTATTATCGAACTGATTGTCAATTTCCACTTGCTGATTACCAAGGTCATACGTTCTTGTATAATATTCTTGCCCAAGATGCCGAAACGGCCGAACCCCATAGGAGAATTGCCACATCCAGCGGTCTCGACGTAGGTAGGCATTGGTCTGGTAATACTGTCGCCAGTAGGTGCGTTTTTCTAACTCTTGTCGAATGCCGATTTTATAGCCTTCTATAGCCCTCTTTTGGGTTATAATATTGATCACGGCATTGCCAGCGGCATCATACTTAGCTGAGGGATTTTCGATAATCTGGATCTCCTTAATATCCCCAGAAGATAACTGCTCTAGACTTGCGTTTGAAGGGATTTGTTGGCCATCAATATATAGCAAGGCTGCGCCCTTACCTACCACACTCACTTGGTTAGCACTATTTACAAAGACCTTCGGCGATTGCCTCAATACATCAAGCGTAGTCCCAGCGTTTTGAAGACTACTATTTGCAACATTCACTACCAAGTCGGTCCCATGCTGCTTAAACAACGGCTGTTTCCCAATTACTTCCACAGCATTCAGCATCTGAGACTGTAATTGGATTACGCCCAGGTCATATACCGCAGCTACTTTTTCCTTAATATCTACTTTGCGAGTATAGGTTTCACAGCCAAGAGACGTGATTTTCAAAATAAAGGATCGCCATTGTACTTCTTGGACCTCAAACACTCCTTTTTCAAATAGTGCGCCTGCTAGCAGGCTGGAATCCATAGGATGCAGTAGTAATACATTTCCCACTTCGATAATCGCTCCTTCCGATGTGGTAACCTGCCCTCTTATAGTTAAGGGCATCGACCATAATGGTGAGGTAAGGAAACAAAGAAAGAATAGTACAGCAATGTTTGATACAGTTTTCATAGCTATGGTTTAGTAAGTGATCTGGGAATAAATTTATATCTTAACTGGTACCCTTTATGAGTCCAGTTTTTATTTAATAAGGATACCGGATATGCTTCCTCTGAAGACGATGATTTTGTTAGACAGGGAAACTCGCGTCCCGCTCTATCTGCAGATATGCAATGAAATAATTCGGAATATTAATCTCGGATTAATCGAAGTGGGTTTTAAATTACCTGGCTCACGCACCCTGGCTAATCTACTAGCAGTAAGCCGAAAGACTGTTGGGCTCGCCTATGAAGAATTGGAGGCGCAAGGTTGGATTGAAATAAAGCCCAATCAGGGTACTTTCATTAGTTCTGCTATACCGGTGAGTCGATTCCAGCCTTTATCACTGGCGATTAAATCCGAGCCCAAAGAGCAAAGTGGTTTCCCCCTGGACCCGCACTTGGACTTCCTAACGCATCATCAATCACCAGATTTTCGACAAATTCGATATGTCATTGATACGGGATACCCCGACGTGAGGATAGCTCCACTGAAGGGCTTAACGCAAGCCCTGAATAGCTCTATAGCTGGAAAGCGGTCTTGGAAGAACATGAATTACTCCCCGGATTTTAAGGGGAGTTTGGCTTTGCGCAAGGAACTTGTAAAATACCTGGCGGAAACTCGCGGCATTAAGGTGGATACGGATAATATCTTGATCTCAAGAGGTAGTCTGATGGCTTTTTCAAACATTTTCCAGATGCTACTCCAGCCTGGTGATAAGGTAGTAGTCGGAGAAGTAAGTTTCCAAGTCGCCAACAATATTATCCGAATTGCTAGGGGAGAACTATTACAGGTACCGGTGGACGAGCAGGGAATTAACGTAGATGCGCTAGAGATCCTTTGTCAAAACGAGAAGATTAGAGCTGTATTTGTCATGCCCCACCATCATCACCCTACTACCGTTTCACTAAGTGCCGCCCGTCGCATGAAGCTTTTGATGTTGGCTGCTACCTACCGTTTCGCCATCATCGAGGACGACTATGATTACGATTTTCACTATGCTAGTAGTCCAATCCTACCTATGGCTAGCTCTGATTATCACGGGGCAGTTATTTATGTGGGATCACTCAGTAAGACGGTAGCTCCGGGATTGCGGCTAGGCTTCATTGTAGCAGCACACGATTGCATTAACGCATTGGCACGGCTTAGTCGCTTCATGGATTGTCATGGAAATACCGCTTTGGAAAAAGCTATCGCTAGTTTAATGCGGGAGGGAATCATTCGCCGACACCTGAAGAAGGCCTTAAAGACTTACAGAACAAGACGAGATCTTTTCTGCCAATTGTTGACGGATAAATTAGGGGACGCTATCAGCTTTAGCGCTCCTGAAGGTGGGCTAGCGGTTTGGGTGCAGTTCCGGGCCGATCTGCCGATACTCAAGCTCCGTAAACAGGCGATGAAGCAAGGTTTATTAATTTCTAAAACGGTTTTCAAAAATTCGTCCGGCAATAGTATCAATGCCATTCGGATGGGTTTTGCCTCACTTTCAGCTGAAGAAATGGAAGCCGCTCTGAACATACTACAAAGTGTTATCAGACAGTACCAACAACTTGAGAACTTATCAAAATGATAGTTCATTATGCAAATTGATAGCCTATCCCCTATCCTTCCCTTTTAACTTTACGCTACGTCAGGGCTGGACCGCCCCTTGCCTATTGGCTAAAAAGATAATGGAGTTGTCTTGCCAACAGGTAAGTCTAAACCGAAAGTCCGTTGCCCATATGTTGGGCAACGGACTTCATTGCTTTATTAATTTGATGGTGGAATCTTTTGTTGACATCACCTCTGTTGGCACTCCTATTCTTCAATGGCTTCCAACAATTCGTCTTCTTTGATTGCCTGACGAAAAACCACTACCCCATCGAAAACATCCAGCACCACGTGACTACCAGCCTTGACTTTACCCAACAGAATTTGCTTGGATAGTTGCTTGAGTACCTTCTTCTGGATCAATCGCTTCAATGGCCGTGCTCCAAATTCGGGGTGGTAGCCTTCTTGGGCTAACCAATCCATGGCTTCCGGCGCAATGGCTATCGTAATTTCCTGTTCTGATAAAGTTGCTTTCAGATCATTGAGTTGCAACTCCACAATTCCTCTAATATCCTTACGGGAGAGTGGGCTAAACATGATCACTTCATCAATACGGTTGAGAAATTCTGGTCGGACGCTGCGCTTCAATAGATCGAATACCAGTAACTGCGTTTGTTCCATCACTTCCTCTTTATTGTGATCATCGATATCCTGGAATTTCTCTCGGATCACTTCTGACCCCATATTAGAAGTCATGATAATGATGGTATTCTTGAAGTTCGCTACCCGCCCTTTACTGTCGGTCAATCGGCCATCTTCCAATACTTGCAAGAGAATATTGAACACATCGGGATGCGCTTTCTCGATTTCATCCAAGAGTACCACCGAATACGGTTTACGACGAACCGCCTCGGTCAGCTGCCCGCCCTCATCATAGCCTACGTAGCCGGGAGGCGCTCCCACTAATCGTGATACAGCATGCCGCTCCTGATATTCACTCATATCGATCCGGGTCATCAAGTTCTCATCATCGAAGAGGTACTGTGCCAGGGCTTTGGCTAATTCTGTTTTACCTACCCCAGTCGTACCTAGGAAGAGAAACGAACCAATGGGTCTTTTTTCATTCCCCAAACCGGTACGGCTCAAGCGGATGGCATCAGATACCGCTTCCACCGCTTCTTCCTGTCCGATCACACGCTTGTGCAGCTCATCCTCTAATTGCAAGAGTTTCTCCCGCTCACTCTGTAGCATGCGAGTTACCGGGATTCCAGTCCATTTGGCTACGATCTCCGCAATGTCCTCTGCTTCTACTTCTTCTTTCACCAATTGTTTCCCCGTGGCCTGCATTTCCTGCACCCGCTGATTATATTCTTGCAAGCGCTCTTCCACTTCAGGGATTCGGCCGTATCGAATTTCAGCTACCTGACTAAAGTCACCTTCACGCTCGAGGCGTTTTGCCTCTTGCTTCAGCTGTTCAATCTCCTGCTTGGCCTGTTGTACGCCCAAAACCACCTCTCGCTCGCTTTCCCATTGCGCACGCAGCGCATTGCGGTTTTCTTCCAAATTAGCTAAATCTTCCTGTAGCTTATTGAGCTTCGTATCGTCCTTCTCTCGCTTCATTGCCTCCCGCTCAATCTCAAGCTGGCGGATCTTTCTTTCCACTTCGTCCAAGGATTCAGGCATCGAATTCATCTCCAAGCGGAGTCGAGCCGCCGCTTCATCAACTAAGTCAATGGCCTTATCCGGCAGGAATCGATCCGATATGTAACGAGAAGATAATTGTACCGCCGCAACGATCGCATCATCCTTGATATTGATCTTGTGGTGGGTCTCGTATCTTTCCTTCAGGCCACGCAGAATGGAGATCGCATCTTCTTCATTGGGTTCGGTCACTAGCACATTCTGGAAGCGGCGCTCCAAGGCCTTATCTTTTTCAAAATGCTTCTGATATTCACTCAAGGTCGTGGCACCGATGGCTCGAAGCTCTCCTCTGGCCAGGGCTGGCTTCAGGATATTGGCCGCATCCATTGCGCCCTGCGTCTTACCTGCTCCTACCAAGGTGTGGATTTCATCAATAAAGAGGAAGATTTCCCCCTCCGCTGAAACCACTTCATTAATCACCGCTTTGAGTCTTTCTTCGAATTCCCCTTGATACTTTGCGCCAGCAATTAAGGCTCCCATATCCAGGGCATATATCTGTTTATCCGATAGATCCTCAGGCACATCTCCGTTGATAATACGATGAGCCAAGCCCTCGATGATCGCTGTTTTACCCACCCCCGGCTCACCAATTAAGATTGGATTGTTCTTAGTACGTCGAGCCAGGATATGGAGTACTCTTCTGATCTCTTCATCTCTCCCAATGACTGGGTCCAATTTTCCATCTCGTGCTCGCTCATTTAGGTTGACCGCATATTTCTTTAGCGCGTTATAGCTCCCTTCCGCACTGGAAGACGTCACTTTCGCTCCCTTCCTCATTTCACGCACAGCCGCTTTCATCGTCTTTTCAGTTGCACCCGCATCCTTTAGCATTTGCGCTACGGTATCTTTCACTGAAATAATTCCGAGTAGTAAATGTTCCAAGGCCACATACTCATCTCCAAACTCTTTCAACAGCAGGTTGGCCTTCTGGATAGCTTCCGTAGTCGGGCGAGATAAATACTGATTGCTATTACCTCCCGTTGGATAAGAAGCTACAATCGACTCCAGGGTTTGCGTAACGGCATTTAGGTTGATTCCTAATTTTTTAAACACATAAGGAGCTACCCCATCATCGACCTCCAGCACGCCTTTCAGCAAATGCCCCAGCTCAATCGAGGGATTTTGCTGTCCCATGGCAATCTGCTGAGCGCGTTGCAGTGCCTCCTGAGATTTTATAGTCAAATTATTAAAATTCATAGCTAAACATTATTTTTTAAGTTCCCTGACAATTTTTGTGTTCAGAGAACGTCTTTTTCAAGTCGGATGTAATGACATACCTCCAAGCTTTTAAACAAATATTCGTGGACTAGTGTTGCACCCTCCTGTAGCATTTCTCCTAAATAATAACCTACGGTAAGCAGGTTTTATTTTCTGATTTTCGGGCATAAACACAGCCTTCCAAGAGCAACTAATGTGCCATTGAACTGAGCCGGATATTTTGACAGTTCCCTATAAACAAGACCGACAAGCTGGCAGGCTAAAATCAAACACAACCGACACTTTGTCAGCCACTTAGCCTGTTTTACTTATCTGCACAGCGAACACATCTATCACTTTGGGGCATGAACATTAAACGGGCGGGACGGATGGGGTTTCCACAATGACTGCAATTGCCAAAGGAAGGAAGATCTATTTTAGTTAGTGCAATCTTTAGGTTGGAGAGTTTCCGCTTGGCGCTGCGCAAGCCGGCTTCTGCTACGCCACGGCTATTGATGGCATCCATGCGGCTTACTCTGCCGATCGCATTGTCTGGTGATATCGGCTTGGCATTATCTTCTCTACGCAATATTTCAGCTTCTGTACTAGTAATTGTTTCAATAATTTTGGCCTTTAAGCCAGCTCTTTCTTCTGCTGTCATAAGTCACATCTTCTGGTGAAGAAATTGTCTAAAGTTTTCTCACTGGCTTACCAAATGCGCCTTTTGCCAGCAGCAGAAAACTTAAGACAATTTCGGAAAAAAAAAGCGTGGAAAGTCTAGACCTTCCACGCTTTCTGTTTTCTGGCTTCAGGGAGCAGTACTCCCTGCCAAATTTAGGCAGTAACGAAATTAATCGCTAGAGGACAAAATAGCTACCAAGCGAAGAATCTCTATGTATAACCATATTAGGGTCACTAAGAGTCCCATCGCTGAGAACCACTCCATATAGGCAGGTGCGCCATAGGCCTCGCCTTTCTCGAAGTTGTCAAAGTCCAACAAAAGGTTGAAGGCAGCTACGCCAATGATCAATAAGCTAATACCGATCCCAATTGGGCTAGCATCGTGAAGGAATGGCAAGTTAATGCCAAACATAGACAATACAATATTGACGATGTACACGATAGCAATAGCACCAGTAGCCATATAGATACCTGATCGGAGTTTGTTCGTCACCTTAATGATTCCAGCCTTATAAATGAACAGCATGGTGAACAAGACCCCTAAGGTCAAAGTCACTGCTTGAAAAATGATTCCATCAAAGGCCGCTGCGTAAACCGCAGAAATACTCCCGACAAATAATCCTTCCAAAGCTGCGTAGATGGGAGCTAAAGTTGGAGACATATGTGGACGGAAAGAAGCGATAAGGATCACTACAAAGCCACCGATCGCTCCACCCCACATCATCAAGGGACTGGGGGAAGAATATCCCCATAAAGCAGTTAAAAGCATTATCGCTGAAAGGATTAAGGTCTTATTCACTGCACCGGAAACGGTCATCCGATTGGCCCCAACCTGAATAAAGTCTGAATCCAAAGTGTTGTTGTTAGAGGATACTTTCCGAAAAGCATTCTCATTCATGATAGGATTTCGAGATTGCATGAAACCTCTTCTTCTTCTACTCATAATTTTTAATTGATTTAGAAAATCAGTCAAAAGCGCTTAATAAATAATTAGGATGGTTTAGGTGTGTTTTTTACAACCTATATAACACATAGCTAAGATAATAAGTTTTCTCTGGGTCTGCAATTGGAGCGTACAAAAAGGGGGTATAGAAATGTCTCAAGTACTCAGAATTTCAAGCGATCTAGGAACTGGTGACGCTTGATTCGCACTGCCCGCATGCCATAAATAATCAGCAAAATCGATGCCAGCAGTAGTACACCTACCCCAAATCCAGCGATCCAACCAACGTACATTTGACTATCCGAACTTCCTTTCATCAATATAGCCCCCAGAAAGCCCCCTAATGCACAAAAAGCAGCACTCAAATAAAGAGCGACCAACGCCCAATTTAATAAACTCAATTGCGCAATCTTTCGTTCCAGTAGCCGCTTTCGACATTTATCTTCTGCCAATAGGCGGTTAATTTCCACAATGAGGCTATTGGATATCGCCGTTGTGGAAGTAATGATTAAGCCTATGCCAGGCAGTATCGTCAAAGGGAATATCCAGTTTTCCATCGTGCTGTTGTATAAAGCGTATTTTATAGATGAAGGTACTCAATTGGTCTCTTAGAAGCTATTTGAGTCTAGCTCGCTGCTAAGCAGCTTTACCCCTTCGGCTTTCTCCGGTTTTGGTGGCTC
>JAHQWA010000143.1 GCA_019634045.1 Saprospiraceae bacterium | reverse complement strand
GGTGAGGGGAATCCTGCTTGATTTTAATTTTGGAGTGGAAGCACACATACTACCACCAAAGACCTAATAGTCAATAATTTACATGCGTCCAGCTAAAGCTAAGCCTTAGACACTCACTGGGTGAGTACTGAGAGGGTGAGTGTTTGGAGTAGATGAGGGAATCACGCTTGATTTTAATTTTGGAGTGCAGGCGTATAAACAACCACCAAAAGCCTAATAATCAGAAATTCACACACATTGAGTTAAAGCTAAGACTTAGACACTCACTGGGTGAGTACTCAAGGGGTGAGTGTTTGGAGCAGATAGCAGGCAGAATTTTAACCTTGACCTGTAATAGCAAGAGAGAGTTCGTGCAGAAAACACCTCACAAACAAATGAAAATCAATTACTTAAAAACCAACACACACACAATTGAGCATCTGCGCTCCTCCACCCTCAGGCGGTGAGTACTCACCGCCTGAGGGAGTATTCGGCATCTACTTCCGCCGGGACCGCATCGCCTTCTTTTTCGTCACCGAATCATCTTGCTGCAATTGTTGATAGGCAGCAGAATCGGAAGAGATCATGGCGATTTTACCCTCCGCATTGGCGTGAATGCCCCAGCCATAGCGCTTGGTTAGAGGGGAGGCGCGGAAGCAGGGTTGCCCCTTGGAGAAGTAGCGCTGCCGTTCCTCGTCCATATCTGCCCTGGCCACTTCTTTGCGAGTAGCAAACACGGAGAATAATAGTTCATCCGAAGTATATTGATAAGGATGATCATATAACATTTCAAACTGAAGATTTGCTACAGATCTCTTCTCTCCTTTTACGGGAGGGACTTCTCCATATTGGATGGGACAATCTTCGGCGATCTCAATGAGAGTATTGAAATAATTGGTAGAGTGCATAATGGCTCATTTGGTTAATGAATTACTCCAAAGATAAATGGAGCTTGTGACAACCCTATGTCACAATACTTAGACCAATGAAAATTCTATTTTGCGACCCCTAATGGCCATGAATCTTTCTTTGTATTTCTACATATTCGGAGAGGGTAAGCTTGTGGGACGGGAATTTTTCTTCCAGTTTTTTCAAGCCCTGAATGCGATCTAGCCGGAAACTCCTGAATTCTTTGCGCCATCTACACCAAGCGATTAGCACCCACTTTTCAAAGGTATTTTGATAGATCGCAAAGGGCTCTATTTCTCTGGTGCTTGCCTCCGTCGCATCTGCCTTCAAATAATGAATTTCCAAAACCCTAAAATCGGTAAGCGCTTCCTGTATAGGGGCTAGTAAATCACTACTTACCTCATTGTCCCAGTTCTTACCAATGATGGTTCTTTTGGCGAGAAAATCGGCTTTCTCTTTCTGCGTGTTTTTCAAAACCGCTTTGACCTTATCTACGGCTTTGCTAAACTCCGTCACTAGGGAGCGATCATTAGATCGAGCGATGATCTTCTCTGCAATTACCATGGCATTGGCCTCCGATTCTGTAAACATCACTGGCGGTATATTGTAGCCCTCCATCAAGGCGAAGCCTTTACGGTCCAGGGAAACAATCGGAACGCCAGACGCTTCCAAGGCAGCAATATCGCGATAGATCGTCCTACGGCTCACCCCAAACTGCTCCGCCAGCTGAAGGACAGATACAAGAGGGCGACTCTGCAATTTGAGCAGAATAGCATTTAACCTGGAGAGTCTGGATATAGGTTCTTGCATAGAAGAAACTTAGTGCCGGGTGTAATACTTCCGGAATTAGGGCTTATTCTTCAGCATTCGGTCAAAGAAATCGGCTGTAGCTCGATAAGCGGCTAGCCAGTTTTTGTGCAGAAGGAACCCATGTACCTCATCAGGGAAAATCAATTGCTCCAGGTGCACCTCCTTATGCCTAAGCGCTTCCACCAAATCAACCGTTTCGCTGAAAGGTACATTGCGATCATCATCCCCATGAATCACTAATACCGGCGATCGCCAACCGTCAATAAAAGCCATGGGTGAGGACTCATACGCCAACTTTGCGAAGGCGGCGGCGCGTTCTGGGTTATAGGAAGGCACAAAGTTTCGAATAACCACATTCCAATCGTGTACCCCATGAATATCGACTCCAGCAGCAAACAGATCAGAAGCTTTAGCCAATCCCAATGCGGTCAAATAACCGCCATAGGAACCTCCCCATAGGCCGATTCGATCGGGATCCACATCCGCTCTGCCACTCAGGTAAAGGCCTGCCCCAATCACGTCATTGTATTCACTTGCTCCTTGGGCACCATAGTTGAGGGCTTCTCTGAATTCCATACCATATCCAATTCCGCTGCGGTAATTCACGGAAAGCACCACGTAACCCTGACTAGCCAAGTACTGATTCATCGCATAGGCATTATGGTAATAGCCTCTATGATGAAAACCCAATAGCATTTGACGTCTGGAACCGCCATGAAAAAATAAAACCGCAGGGCGCTTCTCTTCAGCTTGCTGGTTGGGGGGTAAAAATAGCTGGCCGTGGATCATCATACCATCTGCTGCCGGAAACTCTACCGCTACAGGCTCTACCAGCTGGTCTGCGGGAAATGCTACGCCTCTTGCAGAATCATCCATTAAGGAGACCAAGCCCGCTCCTTGGACTCTTGCGACATGTGCTGCCTCTTTGCCACTCGAAGCTAGACAAAGCACTGTTCCCCGTCCTGCTGTCATGACGGGAGACCATTGAATGCCCCGCTTCGGACTCAGCTGCTGAGCCTCTCCTCCCTGCGCCGGAACGCGCCAAATGTGCTGTCGATCAATATCTCCTTGATTAGAAGAATAGAGAATGTATTCACGATTTGGAGATTGCGATACAAACTGCACTTCAAAATCACCGGGTGTCAAACATTCTGGCTCTCCACCATCGGTTGATATTGTGTACAAATGGGTCCAACCATCTCCCTCCCAAGGAAAGATCAAGTGATTACCGGCTCCCCACAATAACTGATTATTAGCGGAAACGAACCGAAGGGCCGATCCTGGGCCTTCTGGCGCTTTCCACAGCTCCTGAACCTCTCCAGTAACTGCATTAGCCAGCTGGATGGACCAAGGAAGCGCTGTTCTTCTAGGAGAAAAGGGAAGAATCTGCTTTTCATTCGGTACTCGGATAAAGGCGAGTTGTTGACCATCTGGTGACCAAACCGGACTTTGATCTTGATCTACCGAAGGCTGTAAGTATTGTATGCTATTGGCTTCAAAATCATATATACCGATAAAACTATGATCTCCTCTATTGCTAACGAAAGCCAAGTGTTTACCGGTAGGCGACCACCGCAAGCTTCCTGGTCTACCTCTGATGGCAAAAAGTGATTTGGCTGCAGAACTATCTGCCAATGGTTTAATCCAAACTCTTCCAGATTGAACATAGGTCAAACTTTTACCGTCAGGTGATAACACTGGAGAGCTTCCCGTGGTTAGCAAACTAGGATCGGATCCATCCAGCTTTAGCTTCCATATCTGTCTTTTGGCTTTATTTACATTACTGGTCGGATTGGGAATTTCTCCTTGTCGATTGGGTGCACTGCCACGGATGTAAACTAAGGTTTCGGCCCCACTAAACAATAGTTGGCTGATGGCTTGACCATCGTCTTTATCGTAAGTGGTCAACTGTTTAGGTTCCCAAAGTGGCCCCTTAGCCATCCAAATATTACGTATCCCTTCTTTATTGAGCACCCAAGCAACTTGTTCACCTGTAGGAGCAGCTACAAGATCAGTTGGAAAGGCAGAACTGAGAATGGCTTCTAAGCTAAAGGAAGGGTTTTCCGATTGAGCTTGACTTACAGTCGCTGCCAATAGGAGACAGCAAATCAATAGTAGCTTCTTCATACAATTAAACTTGTTATTTCTTATTAGGGTAGAATATTCCTAGATCAACTTTTGGAGACCAAAGCCACGATCCGCAAAGGCCCTCCACTTCCATCCTTGATCTTCATGGGTAAGGCAATTACCTTAGATCCTTGGCTTGGTAAACGATCTAAGTTTGCCACATTTTCGAAGGCGGGAATATTGGCTTCAAATAGGATTTGATGGCTTTCAAATAAAGTAGATTGACCATAGTCAATACTTGGTGTGTCTAAGCCAACCGCTTTAATCTTTCGTTGTTCCACAAGCCAACGTGCGGCGGCTGGATCCAAGCCTGGAAAATGGAGTTTTGCCACAGCTTCTGCACCGATCTCTGCCGTCCCCATGTAGGCTTCTCGATCTGGCCAGTACTTTCCATATCCAGTCTTCAACAATACAATGGCGTCATCCGGTAGATTTCCATTTGCTGTTTCCCATGCTTCAAAGTCAGCCACATTGACCAAATAATCTTTATCTTTTAAAGCTTGTTCACTGATGTCGATTACTACCGCATCACCGATGAGTCGATCTATAGGGATTTCGTCCATGGATTGTTTCCCTTCTGCAAAGTGCACGGGCGCATCTAAGTGAGTTCCTCCATGTTCGGCAGCGCAAAACTCAAAAGCCGAATAGTAATACCCTTTATCCGTCATACCTTCTGAAACCGTATCCAAACGAAACTTATCCGCAGTTGGCCAATAGATGGTCTGCTCATCAAAAGGATAAGTTAGATCCACCCACTCGCCTTCCCAAGCATTTGATATTGGAGGCGTGGGAGTTGTACAGGACCAAAGCAAAATTCCGATACTGAAGCTCAATAGTATTCTCATATTTTTTTTATTTAATTCATTATTACTGAGTAAGCTCACCAAACCCTAACCCACTCAAAATCAATTCAATTCAAATATCCCTCAACTATCTATCTACATAAAAGGCATATATCATACAATTATGTATCTCTTACTTGAAACCTTGATATGTACTCCGCGTATTGAAGTACAAATGCTTAAGTAAAGCGAGTCGAATAATCCCAATGTGATGGTGAAAAGCGACTTTCCCGCTCTACACCTTTGAAAACACCCATGGTTGCAGTTGGACCAAAGATCCTAAAAACTGCGAGTGCTAGATCTCTAGCTACTCCAAAAAACCAAGCCATCACCTGTTAACTGATTTCTCTGTAAAATGGGAGTCGGACCCAAGTCCAGCATTCGTTAACAGGTACGACACTTTTTTGCGTTCTCCTCGATCGTCAACTTTGCCGCCCGGACAAATGAACAAACGACTTAAAGACACATCCGCAGTTGGCCCAAAGGGCATCCCTTTGTTTTTGTATTTATGACTAAGCACAAAAACGGTAATCCCAAAAATGTCTTCCTAGTATAAGATGCTGCTCAACTCGTGTAGAGATGATAGCGTGTAAGTAGGTGTAGGTCCCAGTACTTCTGGCACCAATTGATTCCTATTTACCCATGCCGTCGAAAACCCGAAGGTAGCAGCTCCGGCTATGTCCCATCGATTTGATGAAAAGAACAAAAAAGCCGATTTATCCAAACCAAAGAAATCAGCCGACATCTGATAAACCTTTGGATTGGGCTTAAACGTTCGTACTTCCTCAACAGAAAGAACGGCCGATACTAGCTGGCTAATGCCTGTTTTTGTCACACCCGCTTCAAGCATTGCCTTGGTGCCATTTGATAAAATAGCCACTTGATACCCGGTCTGATTTAAGGCCTTTAACCCAGGCAGCACATCGGAGAAAGCCTCAGGTTGTCGATACACAGGCATCAAGATGTCGTAAACCTTAGGCTCCTCCACCTTTATTTCCCGCAATGCATAGGTGAGGGCTTCCTCCGTAACCTGATCAAAGGAAACGTAATCTCCCATCAGCCCTCTTAACCAGGTATACTCCAACTGTTTATTTCGCCAGATCGCCAGCAAGCGTTCTCCCTGTCCTTCGGTCAACTGATCCAATTTCTCCACCGGCAGCTTCACCTTAAATAAGGTCCCAAACGCATCAAACAAACATACTTTAATTCCTTGCATAAAATCAGTAATGATTGTCTTGAAGATAAAGGTGTGGAGCCCGATTTCAAAGAATTTCTTCAAAAACTAGCTTCACCGGAAGATTCACCCACTTGACATTGTTTTTCGGGCCAATAAGGTCATAAAAATAAAAGGGCTAATTTTTTTTATAGAAATTGTCCCCTGGGCTATTCCTCAATCGTCATGCTATTGATTTTATACTTTTAACTATAAACAAAATGACATGAAAGAATTTATGATGATCTTCTTAGGTGCCGACTATCAGACTATTGGTTTATCTCCAGAAGAAAGTCAGCAGCGCATGAAAATGTGGATGGATTGGATTGGTGACCTTACTACGGAAGGTAAATACATTGAAGGTCGACCGCTTCTCCCCACTGCAACGCGATTAAGCGGTGAATCTGCCATTGCGACGGATGGGCCATTTGTAGAAACAAAAGAACTCATCGGTGGGTACTTTATTGTTAAAGCTGACTCACTAGCGGAAGTTAAAGAAATGGCTAAGGGGTTCCCCGATTTTGATCTAGATGGAACAGTAGAAGTACGCGAAGTACTACAAATGTAAAAGCTCTTGGGAAATTCTAACACCACCCGACAATTGGTCGACCATCTTTTCAGGCATGAGCATGGTAAGATGGTCGCCATCCTTAGTCATGCGTACGGCATCGGCTATCTAGAACCTATTGAAGATGCCATACAAGAGGCTTTCTTCAAGGCATTGCGGTCTTGGAGCTTCAATTACATTCCGGATAATCCTTCGGCCTGGCTGTTGAAGGTTGCTAAAAACCAGCTACTGGATCAGATTCGTAAACGAAAAACCCGACAAAAACACCTGGATAGCCTCTCACCACCAGAGAAGCGTTCCTTTGATCAAGATCCCGTTTACCAAGCCCAGGAAATTGCGGATAGCCAATTGCGGCTTATTTTTGCCTGCTGCGATCCCGTCTTGAAACGAGAAGATCAAGTAGCACTCACGTTAAAAACCATTTCTGGATTTAGCATCAAGGAAATCGCTAGTAGCTTGCTCCTACCGGAGGAAACCATTAAGAAGCGAATTCAGCGAGCTCGGAGAACGATCGCCCAACAGGAAAATGCCCTACGTATCCCGGCAGGCAAGGAATTAGGTAAACGCCTTCGTACGGTGCAAACCATTCTTTATCTATTATTTAATGAAGGCTATCATTCTTTAATGGCTGATGAGCTGATTCGAAAAGAACTTTGCGCAGAAGCCATGCGACTCTGCAAGCTCTTGAATGACCACCCAGAGTGTCAAAGCCCAGCGACTAAGGCATTGCTCAGCCTAATGTGTTTTCATGCAGCAAGATTCGAAAGCCGTTTGGACGATAGCCAGCAAATCATCCTCCTAAAAGACCAAGATAGAAGCCGCTGGAATCAGCAGCTAATCCAGCTGGGCCACTTGTATCTTCAACAAGCCTCCACTTGGCAAGCGCTCGAACCCTACCAAATCGAAGCCGCTATAGCTGGATATCATTGCATGGCACCTTCCTTCCAAGACACTAACTGGGCAGAATTACACCGATTGTACCGGCTGCTCCTACAGTATAAATCCAATCCAATCATTTTACTAAACCTAGTAGTTGTATTGATCCAATTAGAAGAACTGGAAGAAGCTCACCTGGTTTTTAGTCACGTAGATGGAGAGCGTTTCGGTGGCAGAACGTATCTTTACTATGCTGTGGGAGCCGAACTTTTCAGCAAACGACTGGAACAAGAAAAGGCAAAGGTTTTTCTAAAACACGCCATTTCATCTACTCAATCCAAATCAGAAAAGGAATTGCTTCAGCTCAAACTACAGCAATTGTTGAACAATACACCCTTGCAGTGAAGCACCTCATACTGTTATTTATCTTCGGCTGGACTCCATTCCTTTGGAGTCAAAACAATGTTATCGAGCTGTATCAACATTCTGGTCAATTGTATGCTTCCGAAGATTTCGCTCGATTTATTCCGACCACTGATTCCCTTATCACCCAAGTCCGAAGCCCCGGCCTATTATTGCGCATGGCAATTGTCCAGCATCGAATGGGCGAAGACAAAATAGCCCTCCGCTATCTTAAGGAACTAAGCAACATCAAGGCCTGTGTTGAAATTGATACCTTTTCTGTTTTCGAGGACTTAAAGCAACAAAAGCGTTTCCGCAGGATTAGAAAAACTTTCCAACAGAATTGTGTGCCCATCCATAACAGCCAGTTGGCTTTTCAATTATCTGATCCAAAATTGATTCCAGAAGGTATTGCTAGCCACCCAACATCCGGGCATTTCTACATCGGGAGCCTTGCAAAGAATAAGGTGGTAAAATATCATCAGGATACAGGAGAGCAAAATTTCACCGAATCCGGGCAGGATGGCCTCTGGTCAGTATTGGGTATGAAGGTGGATCCTACCGGAAAGGAGCTGTGGCTATGTAGCGCCACCGGAGCAGATCCAGCACATCAAGATGCGGGTCTCTTTGGTTTCCACTTGGAACATGGAACTTTAATAGACAAAGTGCTACTTCCTGAAACTACTGAACCTCACCTCTTCAATGATTTAGTATTCGCTGAACGGAAAATACTCCTTACGGATAGTGAGGCAGGAAAAATATACGAATGGATAAGAGGAGCGCAAACTGTAACTGAACTTGCTACCCAAACACCATTGGTGTACCCCAATGGTATCGCCATTGATTCCGATCAAAGATTCCTATTTGTAGCTGACTTATTGGGCATTCGGCAGATTAACCTGCAAACAAGAACCGAAAAAAAGATTCGTTCTAAAGTACCGGCCCATCTTAATGGGATTGATGGGCTCTACTTCTTTGATCGTAGTTTAATTGCTGTACAAATTGCAGGTCAAGGTAGAACACGTATTGTTCGATTCCATTTGAACAAAAAAATGGATGCTGTCCGTAAAATGGAAATTTTACAAACAGCACATCCCGAGTTTGTCCTCCCTACCACGGGCACCATTTACGATGGCCACTTCTACTATATCGCGAATAGCCATCTTCGAAACCTACAGCCCGACGGGACACTGCTGCGAACAGCAGAACTGAAGGGTACCAAAGTTTTCAAGATTAAAATTCCTTGACTCATTTTAGAAGAATACTTTCTTATCTCCAAATTGAGCCCACTACAGTCTAATCGTACCCTTACTTGTTTAGTAGTTTTTGTTTTTTATATTTTTCCCACTCCTCCTTTTTCATTTTGACCTCACCGATTTCCTTAAAAACTGGCTCAGAAGGCGTTCGTTCAATATCAGAAATCATGAATTCAAATACTGAAGAAGGCGATATCCGCTGCGACATTACCATCCCTAAACTGATAAAATCATACTACTCAGAGCTCTAGAAAAGGAAAAGGTTTATCTCGATCCAAATCTAAACATGCATGAGCTTGCCAAACACTGCGAACTCTCGGCACGACAACTTTCCCAGTATCTCAATCAGTATAAAAAGGTTCATTTCTTCGACTACATCAACAGTTTTAGGGTAGAGCATCTCAAGGCATTGCTTACTTCTTCCAGTAGTAGTCAGTACACCATCAATGCACTTGCGGAACAGTCTGGTTTTAGGTCCATATCTACCACCTATACTGCCTTCAAGAAGAAAGTCGGTAAAACCCCTGCACAGTTCAAAAAAGAACAAAGAACTTCGGATTGATACCGCTGAATATCTCTTTTCGTCGATAAAACTTGACCTCAGCCTATTTTCGGTAGTACATTTGCAGCAGTTTTTAACCCTAAAAATCGTTTTGATGAATTTTTTTGACCGAATGCGTAATGGTTGGCGGCTTGGATTGACCAGCATTAAGATCATCCGAGAGAACAAAAGTCTTTTGCTCTTTCCCGTACTTTCTAGTGCGGCTCTGATCACGGTGGTGCTCACCTTTGTTGGCGGAACCTACGCTATTTTTGGTACTGATATTGAAATGATGATTGATGAATTCTTGGGCAACAATCAGATCATAGCTTATGCAACGCTATTTGCTTTTTACCTGATTAGCTACTTCATCATTGTCTTCTTCAATGTTGCCTTAGTGCACTGCGCTCGCTTAATCTTTGATGGGCAAACACCTTCAATCAAAGAAGGACTTGCTTTTAGCGGATCACGCCTTGGCACTATTCTATCTTGGGCTTTTCTATCTGCTACCGTAGGTGTCATACTACAAGCGATAGAAGAACGATTGGGCTTTATTGGACAGATTGTCGCCGGTATCGTCGGAGCAGTTTGGTCCATTGCCACTTTCTTCGTTGTCCCTATTCTAGCTTATGAAGAGGTCGGCCCTATGGAAGCCTTGAAGCGGTCCGGTAAGTTGATGAGAGAAAAATGGGGAGAGGCTATTGGCGCCAATTTCAGCTTTGGAGTATTCTTCCTACTTGGTTATCTAATCATTATTGTAGGTGCGATAGTCTTATTCACGATCCATCCTATTCTTGGTATAGTATCTGGTGTGTTGTCGGCCTTGCTGCTACATACTGTAGTTGCCGCAGCAAAAACGGTATTCATTGCGGCTACTTATAATCACATGATGGACCGTCCAGCAGGTAGATTCGATGAGGTAGATGTACTGGATGGTGTGTTCATTCAGAAATAATTGGATAAGAATAAATGCAGATATATCGGAGCCCGAAGTTTCAGTTGAGACTTCGGACTTTTTTTATGCCTGTAGACGCCTCCCCTCTCCTTCTTCCAGTATCCAAAACTGCTCCTCCGGTATATCATACTTCTTCAAAGCTGCTTGCAGTTCACTTTGTGCCTGCTCCATGCCCTCAAAAGCCAGGGGAAAGGTTCCAAAGTGAGTCGCCACACTCTGCTTAGCACTAAGCTCCAAATGTATTTTCGCGGCTTCCGCCGGTGTGGTGTGGATCGGAGACATGAACCACACGGGCAAATAGGCACCAATCGGCAATAGTGCCAAGTCTATGCCGGGATGTCTTTCACCGATTGTCTTGAAGAAGGAACCATATCCGGAATCGCCGGCGAAGTAGATCTTTTGCTTTGGCGTATCAATGATATAGCCACACCACAAGGTCGCATCTCGATCCAAAATTCCTCGACCAGAAAAATGCTGAGCAGGCACTGCTGAAATTTTCACTTGTTCACTAAAATCGAAACTACCCCACCAGTCTAAGTCTATAGCCTTACCGCTTGCTCTACCCTCGATGAATTGACCTACACCTAAGGGCGTCACAATTTGTGGCTGATGTTGCTCAACCAGTTTCTGCACCGTTGGCAAATCCAGGTGATCATAATGATTGTGGCTTAAAAGGACAAGGTCAATCTTCGGTAGCTGATCCATCGTCAACCCAGGCGGACGCATGCGTTTAGGGCCAGCGAATTGAAAAGGACTGACACGCTTACTCCAAACGGGATCTGTCAAGATATTTAATCCCGCCACTTGAATCAGGAAAGTGGAGTGATTGATGAATGTTATATGGATCCCATCCTCGATCAAGGAAGGAGGATTAGGTTTGGGGTCAATAGCTCGAATTTCAGTCCAAGGTCCCCGTTTAGGTCGCTGGGTCAGCATCCGAAAGACATCCTTAAAACCTTTCGCCTTCACCCCATCGATATTTTTAAACACCTTGCCATCAAAGTGATCACTTAGAGGGCCCTTATATTTTGGAGCAGATAGCCAGGAGCCTATTGATACGAATAGAATAGGAACAACAGCCAAAATTGTAATGAATACCATAGCATACAGATTTGAACATGACTCCCAGTTAACAAGTGACTAATCCGCTTGGTTCTCTAATCCAAATTTATTTGTCGTTCCCAGGAGGTTGAATAATAGCAATTTAATCAAATCGTCTATTGCTTATGTACGATCATTGTATTACATTTGGAATCTAATCTATCGATTTAAAAAATAAACTATGCCGACCCGGACTACTGATCAAAAGAAAGTAAAAATAGAAACTGCCGATTTAGCCGATTGGCCAGCGATTAAAGCCATCTATTTAGAGGGGATAGCGACCGGGCATGCCACTTTTGTCACCGCTTGTGGGATACCAGAAGGAGCAGAATGGTTCAGCAAGAAAATTTCTAAATCCATTCTAAAAGCAATCGATGTGGATGGAGAGGTCTTGGCTTGGGGGGCATTGCAAGCCATCAGTGGGGCATGCAGCTACGCAGGCGTGGCAGAAGTTTCGGTGTACGTATCTGCGTCAGCCCGAGGACAGGGCTTAGGTTCGCAGATATTGCAGGAGCTAATCGCCTTCGCGGAATGCAATGATATATGGACTTTACAGGCCAGCATATTTCCAGAAAATGAAGGCAGCCTTAGATTACATGAGAAGCATAAGTTCGTCAAAGTAGGCCGCCGCCAGGCCATCGGAAAACTCAATGGAACCTGGCGGGACGAATATCTTCTAGAACGTCGTTCAACCGTTCTGTACTAAGGTGTTATTCGGTACGTAGTGAGTGGACGGGGTTAGTGCTGGCGAGCCTAGAGGCGTGATAGCTAATGGTGAGGAATGCCACGCCAATGGCCAATAGGCTAACCAGGAATATCAGTAAGAAATCCATCCCCAATTGATAGGCAAAACTTTCCACCCAACTGTTGTAAGAAAAGTAAATCAAAGGTAAGGCAACCACGGCTGCTACGGCCACGATAAATAATACCTCCTTGAATAGTAGGCCCACAATTTGACTGACTGAGGCTCCCAAAACTTTTCGTACGCCCATCTCTTTGGTCCTCTGTGCCGTGGTGTAAGAAGCTAAACCAAACAGCCCAAGAGAGGAGATCAACCCACAAATGATCGACAACCAAAACAGGAGTTTACTTTGTCGCTCATCCGAATTGTACAAAACAGTCAAGTCATCATCTAGAAAACTAAACTCCATAGGAACATCAGAGATAAGTTCATTCCATTGCTTGGTCAAATCCTGAATAGCGTCTCTCGGGTTACCCCCTTTGATTCGCACGAATATATTCCTACCTACGTTTTCGATAATGAATAAGGCAATCGGCAGCATCGGTTCGTGCAGCGAATTGGTATTGAAATCCTCTACCACGCCAACAATTTGCCCCAATTCCCGGTTCCCTAATGAATCCTCTGTAGCCACAAATTTCTTTCCAATCGGATTCTCCCAGCCTTGGTTCTTAACAAAGGTTTCGTTAACGATCATGGCAAAAGTAGAGTCTGTTGGTCGTTCAATATCAAAGTTCCTCCCCTCTATTACTTCTGTCCCCAAAACATCTAGATAGTCATGATCCACCAACATATAACTAGTAGGCACTCGCTGCATACCTTCATCTGTTTCAATCATGAAATCAGAGCGATCGACGTAGATTCCTGGAACCTGATTCGACAAAGTTATCCCAGTTACATATTCACTGTCCTTAAATTTTTGCTTGAGTGCCGTAATCTTTTGAGCTACACTTCTTGATCTAATTGGAATATTGATCACATTCTCTCTATCAAAACCCAAATCTTTATCTCGGAGGTAGTCAATTTGTCGTCCCATCAGCAGGGTAACACCTACTACCCCAATGGAGATCATAAATTGGAAAACCACCAGTGTTCGACGGAGAAAAATGCCAGAAGATGTATTTTTAAATGCTCCTTTCAGCACCCCCATCGGCTCAATATTGGATAAGTAGAAGGCAGGGTATAATCCCGCTAAGAGGCTCACTAGTATAAAAATGCCTAGGATTCCCAGTACCAAGTCGGGATTACTCAAGAGATTCAGGGCAAGTTCTTTATCTAGGAGCGCATTAAGATTTGACACATTAAAAATCACCTCTGTAAGTCCTAAGGCGAGGACACAGGCAATAGCCGTGATGAACAGAGATTCCAACATAAAGAACTGGATCAATTGAGATTTCGTCGCTCCTGATACTTTCTTAACCCCTATCTCCTTGGCTCGGTTGGTAGCTCGGGCCGTAGACAGGTTGACATAATTAATACTTGCCAATAGCAGAATCAAAAGTCCCACAGAGAAGAAAACATATAGATAGCTCATATTTCCCTGTGGGCGATCATATGGAAGGTCTGAGTTGAAGTGGATATCCGTCAAAGGTTCGATAATCGGATGGAAAATTGAATTTTCATCTTCCTCTGAAGTTTGCCCATATTTTTCTACCCATTCTGGCATACGAGCCTTCACTGATTCAATACTGGTCCCTTCTTTGAGTAGGATATAAGTATAATCACCGATCGAGTTCAAGGATTGGCGATCAGTGAGGCCATTGTTGCCCCCGCCATTATAGGTAGACATCAAACCATGGTATATGAAATGTGTATTCTTGGGCAGATCTTTGTAGACTCCAGTGATCATCAGATTTGCTCTGTTAAATTTCAAAGATTTACCCATTGGGTCTTCGTCACCAAAAATTCGCTGGGCTATCGTTTCGGAAAGGATTATGCTATTTCTACCGTCCAGTGCAGTATTGGGGTCTCCTTGAATAAAATCAAAGTCAAAAATCTCCAATGCCGTAGAATCCGTTTCGTGAATTCCATCTAAGAAGTAGGATTCATTATCATATTGGAAAAGCCATTTTTCGGAAATGAAGTTAAACCGTACAAAGGATTCTATCTCCGTGAATTCTTCTTTCAACATCTTGCCAAGGGCCATTCCGCTAAGCGAATAGCGATCCTCTCCCGAAGGCTTTACATACCTAGAACCTACCCGAAAAATCCGCTCATGCTTGCTGTAGTGCTGGTCATAAGTCCATTCACTTTGTAAATACAAGAAGGTGATGATGGCTACACTCATTCCAATTGCCAACCCCAAAATATTGAGGAAGGAATAGAACTTGGTCTTCCATAAATTGCGCAGTATTAGCTTAAATCTCATGATTATTTTTCAACTTTAAATCACCAGTTTGGAAATCGAGGATTTTTAATCAAATTGCAAGCATTACTGTAGCATCCGGCAGAGAACGGGACAACAAGTATCATCCCATCTGTATTCGCTAAGTAAACACTTGTCTATCTGGTATACTGCATTACTGTGCCAAAAAACGCAATCAACTAATAATCAGCAAGTTTACAACAACAGTTAGGAAATTTCCTTAGAAAGCGACCGATTTCGTACACCCAATTGTTCAACAACGATCACCTAGTCCACAATCAGTCTCAATATGGCCAGAAAGAACTATAGCATACTCATTATGGATGATGATCCTGATGTGCTGCGAACGCTAGAAGTGGTACTAGGTTACTACTATACTCGGGTCCATACAGAGCGCCACATCGCAGCATTGGAAGAAAAGCTCTCCCAGAACACCTATGACCTAATCATATTAGACATGAATTTTCATAAAGGTCAAAATAGCGGAAATGAAGGCCTATTCTGGCTAAAAAAGATCAAAAAGTCTTATCCCGACACCCCGGTGATCCTAATCACGGCCTACGGGGAGGTGGAGCTAGCGGTAGAAGCCATGAAATTCGGAGCAGCAGACTTTCTTCTTAAACCCTGGTCAAATGAGAAACTGCTAGGAGTCGTAAAAAAATCATTGCCACGCAAAGGACGTAAAGAGACTAAACAGACGGAATCTTTTCTCTTTGGTCAGTCACCTGCTATGCTAGATTTGCTAAAGTCAATTGAGAAAATAGCAGCTACAGATGCCAATGTACTGTTACTAGGTGAAAACGGCACCGGTAAAAGTAGTTTAGCACAACTCATCCATCAGCAGTCTGAGCGCAGAGACCGCCCCTTTGTCTCCTCAGATCTAGGAGCCTTAGATGATCAACTGATGGCCTCTACTCTTTTTGGTCACTTAAAGGGAGCGTTCACCGATGCCCGTGAAGATAGACAAGGGCTCTTTCAAACAGCTCATGAAGGAACACTCTTCCTGGATGAAATTGCCAATCTATCGTTGGCCAACCAGGCCAAACTTTTGCGTGTTTTACAGGATAGGAAGGTACGTAAATTGGGTAGCCACGAGGAGGAGGCTATT
>JAHQWA010000142.1 GCA_019634045.1 Saprospiraceae bacterium | reverse complement strand
TCAACCGGGGATTGGAACAGGGCTTAGATCTGCAGGATTTAGAAGACCAACTGTTAAATCGCGAAATTGAACTGAAGGTGATTAAGCGGAAATGGAGTCTCTTGGATCCTAGTCACCGACAAGCCCCTGTGGCTAGCATAGAACGAGGCCCCGCAGTGTACTACTCGGCTCTGCTAGATTAGTGCCCTTTGCTATTTTTATCTTCGGATTCATAACCTCCGAAACCGGCCAGTTTAGTGAACCCCTTGGTTATATCCTTTGGACTTAGGGGGTAAATTCCTGCTTCTGTTTAAGCTCGTCTCAAAAAAGCCAAGGCCTATTTAGGTTTTTTCCGCATTCTCCTTACCTTCATTTCCCTGTAACAATATGACAATCAATGAAGAAATTTAGTGCTTTATTAGTAATGTTACTGTGCGTAATCACGTCATGGTCACAAGGAAAAAAATCAGTTGAGAATCAGATCATCCAAAGCTTAGATCAAAAAAAAGGAAAACTGGCAGAAGTTGCCCATCAGATTTGGGAATGGGCAGAGCTTGGCTACCAGGAACATCAGAGCTCGGAGCTACTACAAAAAACCTTAAAAGAAGCCGGCTTTGAGGTGAAAGCAGGGGTGGCTGGGATACCTACGGCTTTTGTAGCTACTTATGGTAGTGGCAAACCAGTGGTAGGCATACTGGCAGAATACGATGCATTGCCGGGAGTATCACAGGCGGCAGTTCCCGAAAGACAAATACGAGAAGATCAAACCGCAGGACATGCTTGCGGACATCATTTATTCGGGACAGCCTCTTCTGGTGCCGCTATTGCCGTCAAAGAATGGCTAGCATCATCTGGCCATTCTGGGACCATTCGTCTCTTCGGTTGCCCTGCTGAAGAAGGAGGTGCGGGTAAAGTATATTTGGTGCGTGAAGGATTATTTGATGATGTAGATGCCGTATTACACTGGCATCCTAGTAGTACAAATAGTGCTAGTGCGAGATCTTCTTTGGCCAACAAATCAGCCAAGTTTCGTTTTTATGGAAATGCCTCTCATGCGGCGGCTTCTCCATGGAACGGTCGATCAGCGCTGGATGGAGTAGAGGCTATGAACTACATGGTGAATCTGTTGAGAGAGCATATGCGACCAGAGTCTAGAATTCACTACGTAATTACCAGAGGAGGAGAAGCTCCTAATGTAGTACCTGAATTTGCGGAAGTCTATTATTACGTCCGACATCCAGATATGGCCGAGGTACGTGCCCTCTTCGAACGGGTAGTAAAAGCTGCTGAAGGGGCAGCTATGGGTACGGATACCCGCATGGAGTATGAGGTTATACATGGGATTTTCAATGTATTACCTAATAAGACTTTAGGAGAAGTAATGTATAGTAAATTGCAACAAGTCGGCGGGGTATCCTATACGGAGAAAGAAACTGCTTTTGCGACTGAAATAATGAAGTCCTATAAATCGGATGGACTAAGCCCTACTTCTGCTATGACGATTGCTCCTTTTGAAGTGAGAGAGAAGGGAAGTGGAGGATCAACCGATGTCGGAGATGTTAGTTGGGTAGTACCCACAGCAGGACTTTCGACAGCTACTTGGGTTCCTGGCACCTCGGCGCATAGTTGGCAAGCAGTAGCCGCTGGAGGGATGAGTATTGGCCATAAAGGCATGATAAATGCGGCTAAAACTTTGGCCTTATCGGCAATCGAGATTATGCAGAACCCTGAATTGGCAACGAAAGCCAAAGCAGAGTTGTTAAAAAGGCGAGGAAAAGATTTTAAGTACGAAGCACTGCTGGGGGATAGAGAACCACCTTTAGATTACCGCAAGTAAGGTAAATGTAGCGTTGTAATCCTAGAAAAATAGATGGTACGGCTCCGAAATTTAGCTGCTTCCGAGAATGCTTTAATGTTATCTTTGCGCTTATGGTACGATCGATAGCACAGATTATTTCTTTCATATTTCACCCCCTGTTGATTACCACCTATATGCTGGTGATTCTACTCATTGTAAACCCTTTTGGGTTTGGGGTGAATAGCATCGGCGAACAGTACAGCAAGGAATTGATTCTAAGGATATTTTTGTCCACTTTCTTCATCCCAGCTGTAGCTGTAGTAATGCTCAAGTTCTTGGGCTTTATCCAGTCCATGGAGATGAAAACAACAGAGGAGCGAATTGGGCCTTATATCATCACGGGGATCTTCTACTTATGGCTGTTTTACAATTTTTTGAATAACTCCAATATTCCACGAACCTTCACTTCCTTCATGTTAGGGGCTGTCATTGGTTTGTTTATAGCCTTTTTTATTAATATCTTTTCCAAGATAAGTGCGCATGCCGTTGGCATGGGAGGGTTGTTGGGTATGGTAATTATTACAATGGCCCTATCCAATTTTGACTCCTTCGTATTGCACTCTACCATCATCGGCACTTTTGAATTTAGTATGAATGCACTTTTGCTGTTTACTTTGCTAATGGCTGGGTTGGTAGGTACGGCTCGTTTATTATTGGATGCGCATACGCCGAATGATATCTATGGGGGATATTTGGTCGGCTTTGCTTCGCAGTTTATTGCTTTACGTTTTATTTTACTTTAGCCCATGTCGAAAAGAACTATCAAAAAACTAATAGGAAGAGGATATCTGGAAGAAGCCATAGAATTGATGTTGGAGTTGGTGGAGGAGTACGGGCAAGGAAGTGAGGTGGAGAACACCTTGTATAATATTTCGGGTCAGTATTATGGTAATGAATCCGGTAGGAGGAGTTCAACGGTTACAGCTGACAACTACAATACGACGAGGAATCGCATCAATGGAAACCTGAGTGATATTTTGGATGACAACTTTAAGGAGATTGCAGATGGTGATATTCCACAAAGCTATAAGGACCTTTTAAAAGGAGGCGCACCAGAACCACCGCCACGGGAGGAAGATAATGAGGAAAACGGAGGGAATGATGCGGAAACTCCTACAGGTATTGTTCTTTTCCTTAGCGCAAACCCTTCTAAAACTGGCCTATTAAAACTAAAAGACGAACATTCAAATATTGCTACAGAACTCCAGGATAGTAGCACCCTGAAAGTCAAAAGTGAGGAAACGCTATCCTTTTCCGAGTTTTCCAAGGCCATTTATGGCCACGAACCCAAAATTGTCCACTTTTCCGGACACGGCGACCTGGAAGCTCCAGAAGTGAAAGAGGCTTATCGGGTGCGCGGTATTGGAAAACCAAAGGGGCAGGAGAAAGCGGAGGAGGAAAAAGACGAGCCAGGCATTATCCTGTTCGATGAGTCCAAGCGCAATTCCCATTTTGTCAAAGCGAGTGTACTAAAAGAGTTGTTTTCCACCGCAAAAGTGGATATGGAAATCCCCTTGGAGGCCGTTATTTTTAATGCTTGTCACTCAGAAGGACAGGCAAAGGCAGTATCCGAAGTGGGGATTAGCGTGATTGGTACCAGCCATTCAGTTGCCGATACAGCAGCCATTGCTTTTTCTAAAGGCTTTTATTTCGGGATGGCAGAAGGAAAAGGAATTGAAAAGTCTTTCAAGCTAGCCAGGGTCCAGGCCATGGCTTACGGTGAACCCAAGGATCGCTTCACGCTATATGTAAATGGAGAAAAACAAAAGATCTAGCCTACAAGAGCTTCTCTAAATAGTGATATTCTATTCCAAAGTCTTTCTTGATCTGGTCTATTTGCTCTAATGCATCTTCTCTGCCCGTACCTTGTGTGGCAGTTATCATTACATTTTTGGGGGTATGTTCGGTAGAGATGAATTCAAAAACCTTGGTCTTGTATCCATTCGCTTCCAGTAGCAAGGACCGTATCCCGTCGGTGACCAGCTCAGCCTGCCTTTCTTCCATAATTCCATGTTTTAGGACAGATTGCAGGGCTGTCTGACATTGCATTTGTTTTCTGATCTGTTTGTGGCAACAAGGCGCTACTACGATGAAAGAGGATTGGGCCTTTATACCTTTTGCTATCGCAATGTCAGTAGCAATGTCACAGGCGTGTAGAGCGATGAGCATATCGATTTTCTCTGGCTGATACTCCTCGATATTCATGGCCAGGAACTTCAATCGATCAAAACCAACCTCTTGCGCCAATTCATTGCAGAAGCTTACTAGTTTTGGACGGAGTTCTATTCCTGTAATGCTTGCCTCAAGCTTTCGATTATTTACTAGATGATCATATAAGGCGAAGGTCAAGTAACCCTTACCGGAGCCCATGTCCACCAAATGAGGACTCGCCCCTAGCTCCCCCTGATCAATTAGGCTATCAATGATCTCAATATACTTATTGATCTGCCTAAACTTCTTCTGTCCAGTTTTAAGTATTTGCCCATCCTTTCCCGTGATCCCCATTGGATGCAAATACTTTGCTCGAATGGGATCAATTAATCGCTGTTTTTGTTTGTCATGTGCGGTGGAGGGGGCTTGAGTATGGCTGGGCTTCTTTGAGAATAATCGCGCCTTTCGTTTTTTATTGAATTGAAGACTATGATCCTGTACCGTGGTAAAAAGATCGGCATTGAGGAATTCATCTCCCAACCAGAGGCTGATCATAGCAATGGCTTCTTCAATGGGATGGTTTTTGACTTCATCTCGACTAGTATATCGGAGTGTAAAGGATAAAACCGACTCTTCCTTTAAATGAACCAATCTAGCAAAAACATTTTTCAAAGAACGCCCCTTCTGACCCGGTTTACTCAGTGTCAGTTTTACGAATGATTGTTCCGCTAGGGATGCCCTCAAGTGTTGCAAAAAAGTTTCTGCCTCCATAGAATTGCAATACTACCAATCTTTTATCGATCTAGGTGAAGATGTCGCTAGTTTTTGAGAATAGCACTGCCAATTGAACAAGTCAGACAGTTTTTGGGTTGACAATACCTTTTATGTAGCTCCAGCAGCGCTTGACTTTGATAGGCATTGGCTGGTTTAAAGCCAATGTTTTCCCACTTTGTGATTAAATGATTGGCTTCTGAAGGAATGCTTTCTAGCAGATGTAAAGCCCGTTCACAAAAAGAAGGTAAATCCTTTTCCTTTCCATACAGAAAGAGGATAGGAGCAAGGGTATTGATTGTCAAAATATGAATGGTGTTTTTCCCAAGGGCCTTTATTTTTGGCGTCGATATTTTGTCGAGGAGGTAATGCTCTTTCCAATACCCAGCTAACTGGATGTCAAATAAATTCTCAATGTCTTTGATGGATTTGACTGCCAGTACCTTACTGAAAAGATGTTCGGTTTGATGGTATAGCTTGGCTAGCTGGGCGATGCGGATGCTTGGGAAGTTGGCTGGCCGCATTCGGAGGAATTTCCAATACACTGCTGCCATAGGGGCGAGCTGAAACTTGTGCGCCAAAAATTGATATTCTCGTTGCAGATGCAAAGGATAGGTTTCGGAAAACGTTCGCCCAAGCAGGCCTGCTTGTCCAAAAAATAGAGCTTCTAGTTGTAATAAATTATGCTGATGTTTTCGCACGATAGGGTAGGGAAGTGCTTTGGCTAGTTGTTCAAAGGCATCCCCGTTTACCTTCATACCAAAACTTCTAGCGAGGCTATGGTATAGGCAAGCCTCCCAGTCAAACTTGTTCTCTTCTAGTATTTCTTTGATCCGAAAGCATCGCCTTTCCAAACGCTCAACTAAGAGACGGTCTAGCCATAATTGTCGAGTAATATCTGAAACCCGTGGAAGTAATTTTTCGCATGGAATCCAATCCGAATTGTGCTGTAAACCTTTATAAAGCCTGGCTACTTTTGCTGGAATGCGAGATTGTAACTCTAAGCAAGGTATGCGGGTACCATCAGGATGAGCAATGGGGGTGTCTTCTTCAAGAACTACATGTAGGATAACATTGTGATAGGCAGGATCACTTTGATGACCATGTTTCAACCAATCGGAGGCTTTTAAATGCATTTCTACGTGTCCCGCCCAAAGGGTGTCGCCAATTTGTATTCTGGCATGGGTGAAATCTGGGCCAGCATCATGGTTGTGATTACCGAATTGAATAATAGTGATCTTTTGACCTTGTGTACTTAAAAGTCTAGTGCAGTCAAAGCGTTGCATACGCCAGACATAGTGAAGTAATTCTTCTTTCATGAGAGCAGCGTTTTTTACAGGGGGCCATAATGAGCAATTTCCATCTGTAGGGACAGATGGTTATGGTCAACCCAATCGTGTTCAGGACAAGCTAGGCTTGCCTCAAACGAGGTGTATTAATGTGATGTATAAAATTTGATAGGAACGGGGCGCGTTGTGGCTTCAAATATAAAACAAAAAATCTTTATTGCTGAAATTCACTGCTGGAACTGGTCCTTTCTAACACATTGAAGGTAAAGTCGTATTCGTTTTTATCGTCTGCCTGATGAGCTTCCTTGGAAACCAACCTCCATTTTTCTTCTTCTATTTTAGGGAAAAAAATATCTCCATCAATGTCTGCATGGACGGTAGTTAAATATAGGCGATCCCAGTAGGGTCGACTGAGTTCATATATCTGTCCGCCACCGATGATAAAAGCTTCCTCCTCTCCGTTGTCATGCGCAATGGTTAAGGCCTCTTCTACTGAGGTCGCCTTGATGCAGTTGCTAGCGGTGAAGTAGGGGTTACGTGAAATGACGATATTGGTCCGTTTGGGTAGCGGTCGGCCAATGGATTGAAAAGACTTTCGGCCCATGATAATGTGGTGATTCAAGGTGGTTTTCTTGAAATACTTCAAATCCGCAGGTAGATACCAGGGGATATCATTGTTTTTTCCAATCACATTATTGTTGGCAGTTGCCACGATGGCCGATACGATCATAAGTTCAGGTCCTAATTTTCTGCTTCTTCAAATAATCCTGGCAAAGATAATTTTCTTTCAGAACTGTTGTACTTGCCAAGATGGGCACGCATGCGGCGGGCAAAATCTGACATCGCTTTCCAAGATCCCGCTGGAATTTTTGCTTTGTAGGCCGGATCTTGCTCAAAAGCGGATATAGGGATTAGGCGATAAGTTGTTTCCTGGTCTTCTCCCTTTTCAATATACCGCCATACGGGTATGTAATTATGGCTATCGATGAAAGTACTACCATTGGATAAGTCTTTCTTTAGGTTGACTTCCATGATCAACCCGCCGTCTGTATTCGTTTTCCGCTGGCCCGAAATGAAATTCCCTAGAGAATAAGCTACTAGACCTGTTTTCCTGGAATCCTTAGGGAGGGCTTGCGTTTTGATTGGTTGAATAACGTGAGGGTGGGCGCCAATAATCAGGTCAGCTCCCCAGTCGAATATTTTTTCGGCCAATCTTCTTTGAGTTCGACTTTCCGTCAATTGGTACTCTTGCCCCCAGTGCATCATGACGATAATCGCATCTGGCTCTAGGGCTTTAGCTTCCTCCATATCGGCCTCGATCTGATCTTCATCAATTTCATTGACGATTGTGGGAGAAACCGTTCGAAGGCCATTTGTCCCATACGTATAATTCAAAAAGGCCAGTTTAAAAGGTCCTTTATATACGATCAAGGGGTAGTAGGCATCTCTGATCTGCTGGTTCTGAAACGTACCGGTATGATAAAAATAGTAGTCGTCTAAGGTCAGTATGGTATTGATTACGCCCATTTTCCCTCCATCGTTAGAGTGATTATTGGAGGTGACTAAGACATCGAAACCCGTATGACGCAGGGCCAAGGCCAAGTCATCTGGACTGCGAAATCGTGGATAACCTTTGTAAGGTGGTTTTCCGGGTAAGGTCAGTTCGAGATTACCAATGGCCAAGTCTGCCTCCTGGAGGATGGGACGGACCCACTCAAAACAGGGCGTATAATCATACATAGAATCCTTGACCACCTCGGCTGAGGCAATTTGAGAGTCATGCCCCATAATATCCCCTACAAACATTAGTTTAATTTCCGCAGTGTCCGGGTAAGTTGACTGCCCTGATAGTAGATGTGCAGAGCTAGTCAGGAAGAGTAAGAGTAGGCCTTGATATAATTGGGGAAGAATAATCTTGTTCATATTGTTGGTTTCAGACTTTTTGTAATAGGAGACCGGCTTTTTCCAATGTTTCTTCAGTTTTCGCAAAACAAAGGCGAATAATCTTGTCGTCTCTACCGTCGGAGTAAAAAACGGAAACAGGAATAGCCGCTACGCCATATTCGGTAGTGAGTCGCTTGGCAAATTCAGTATCTGCCTCCTGGCTTATTTGGCTGTAATCAAACAGATGAAAATAGGTGCCATCGCAATGCAATGGCTTCAAGCGACTTCCCTCCATGGTAGAAATAAAAAAGTCGCGTTTCTTTTCAAAAAAATTAGAGAGGTAGGTATACGTATTTTCGTCTTGTAAATAGTCCGCCAAGGCATATTGCATCGGCGTATTTACACAAAAGACATTGAATTGATGTACCTTCCGGAACTCCTTTGTTAAGTGGGGCGGAGCCACGCAATAGCCAATTTTCCAGCCGGTAGCGTGAAAGGTTTTACCAAAAGAATATACTGCTAAGCTTCGTTCTCGTAATTGAGGGTATCTCAATACACTTTGATGTTCCTCTTCACCATATATCAAGTGTTCATAAACTTCATCACTGAGCACTAATATATCCGTTCCACTGGTAAGCTGTTCTAGTTTTTCGATATCAGCCTTTCGAAGAATACTGCCCGTTGGATTGTGAGGGGTATTGATAATGATCATCCGGGTTTTAGGAGTGATCAATTGCTCAAACTCTTGCCAGTCCACACGATAAGATGGGGCCTTTAATTCATAGATCACCGGCACTCCTCCACATACCTCGACAGAAGGCCGATAGGAATCGTATGCCGGTTCTAATAAAATGACTTCATCTCCGGGGTGGACGAAAGCTGATATAGCTGTAAATAAACCCTGCGTAGCCCCGGCGGTCACTGTGATTTCATGATCAGGATCTGCCGCAAAACCAAACAGACTTTTTACTTTATGCGCTAAAATCTGCCGCAAAGCTGGAACACCAGCCATCGGTGCATATTGGTTAAACCCCTTTTGCATATAGGCATGTACCAACTCATTCAACTTGGGATCAGTCGGGAAATTCGGAAAGCCTTGCGATAAGTTGATAGCATTATGCTCGTTCGCCAAGGCAGACATCACAGTGAAAATAGTAGTACCTGTATTAGGTAGTTTGGACGTGAGCTGCATGCAGGAATATTTGTTTCTTGGCCAAATTAAGCAAAGAGGCACAAATAAAGAACCTGGGCATCTGTTTAAATTCCAGAACTTGACATATTCAGATTCTATTATACCTTTTCGGTTCAAGCAGATGCAAGAAGGCTCACTTCGTTGATAGGCCTTACCCTAGGCGACCAATGTCCACAAAACCGATAGACTGAATGCAGCTAAGCCCAGATTAATTGTCAAACTTGCCATAGATTTTATCAATCACGCGTGCGAGGACCAAGTCCTTTTCTGTGACAATATTTCCAGCATCATGGGTGTTCAGGTGTATTTCAACGGTATTCCAAACATTCGACCAGTTTGGATGATGATTCATTTTTTCAGCGTGGAAAGCGACTTCCGTCATAAAGGCAAAAGCCTCGGTGAAATCACGGAAAGTATAGCTTGCACTTAGTTGGTCATTTTCTTCGGTCCAGCGTGACATAATGGAAGAGGATTTTGGGTGAATAAGGATGGTGATCGTATAACAGATTCTTTCTTAAAGTGTTTAGGAGGATAACCCTAGAGAATACTCCTCCCTTAAACGGGAATTGAGCCCAGAATATGCGAAAAATCTTGTGAGTGGGGTGCAGTGGTGCTCTCAATAGAGTGCCTTGTGTACAATATCAGGAAAAAATACCAGATAATCTAAGAGAGCCAGATGTCGGATTGCTCTGATCTTGAGGTGTGAAAAGAGAGAGACTGGAAAATTCAAGCAAGAGCCTTAACTTTGAGCGTATGAGTCGCACGGTTATCCTCTATGGTATTGGTTTGGCTTTGCTGATGGTAGTCCTGAAATCCATCGAATATCGCTATATGTTACGCGATCTATCGATGGAGTTTTACATCACTCTGGTCGCCCTGCTATTTACAGGGATTGGCGTATGGGTGGGGATTAAGTTGCGGAATAAGACCGTGGCACAAACCGAAAAAGCCGCTGAGAAATTAGAAAGTTCTTCTATCCCAAAAGAACAACTTTTAGCTCGAACAGGAATCAGTCAACGAGAGTTCGAAGTACTAGAACTCATTGCCGAAGGCTGTACCAACCAAGAAATCGCTGATCGACTTTTCATTTCCCTCAATACGGTCAAGACTCATTCTTCCAATCTTTTTGCAAAGCTTGATGTGAAACGGCGAACCCAAGCTGTCCAGAAAGCCAAGGAGCTGACGCTGTTAGGGTAATAGGCCCCTGGCACCGCTTTCATCTAGCCAAGGCTGTTTTAGGATATTTACCACTAGTACTTTCGGGTGAAAAGGGGTAGTACTACTGCAATTGGTACTTTCAGGTGATGCGTCAAGCTGCTGATCCGCCTACATTTGGAGTATCAAACATCACAAACTAAATATCCTTACAGATGAAAAAAACAGTTTTAACCTACGGCCCTATAGCAGGTGTGATTATCGTCTTATTTATGTCTTTATTCATTGGAATCATGGGTAAAGAACAAGATTTTCAGTTGGGGGAGGTATTAGGGTATGCTTCCATGATTGTAGCCCTATCCACCATCTTCGTTGGCATCCGGAAATATCGAGATGATGAGCTTGGAGGTATGATCACTTTTGGCAAGGCTTTCCAAGTAGGTATATTGATTACCCTGGTTGCCTCGGCGATCTATGTAGCGGCTTGGATGTTTTATTCCGCAGGTGGCGGAGCAGATGAAATGATGACGGCCTACCTTGATCAGATGGTGGAAAAGATGGAAGCCAGTGGAGCCACGGAGGTAGAGATAAAGGCTAAGGTGACGGAAATGGAACAGTTTCAAGAAATGTACAAGAATCCTATCGTTAAGATTGGAATTACTTTCCTGGAAATATTCCCAGTGGGTCTTATTATCTCATTAATCGCTGCGGCTTTGTTGCGTAAAACGGAATCTAAGGTTGTTGCTGCGGAATGACAAGCTGAGTTTACAAAGTGCATTTAGACATACCCGACTATATAGGAGCCATTGAAGAGCATAATGCTTTCATTGGCTCTTCTTATATTTGTCCAAAAGATAATGCAATCCTTCAAGCACTTATATGCAATTCTTTTACTGCTTCTAACCGGAGTATTTCTTATACAGTGTAGACCAACATCAACAGATAAAACTGAACACTTGGTTGAAGCTTCACCAGATACACTTCAAGTAGATACCACCACTGTCGCTCCAGCGAATCCGACTCCTGCTCCCCCCGTCCCGGATTATGACACTATAGAATGGGCCGATATTCATTTGTTAGATGAAAGCATTGTATTGGATATGCGCTATGCTACGGAGAACAACTTTGTGGAGGAAAAAATGTATGAGTGTGGTCGCTGTTTTTTGAGGCCGGAGGTTGCGCAGAAGGTTGTAAAAGTACACAGGCGTTTACAGACTAGGGGGCTTGGTTTGAAGATGTTCGACTGCTTTCGACCTAGACCCATTCAGTGGAAACTTTGGGAAAAGGTGCCTGACAAACGCTATGTTTCCGATCCTAGAAAGGGATCAATGCACAATCGTGGCGCAGCAGTTGATCTGACCATCATTGATGAAAACGGAGAGCAACTGGATATGGGAACAACTTACGACTTTTTTGGGCCTGAAGCCTGGAGTACCTATCAGGACCTGCCAGATACGGTTTTGGCGAATCGCCAGTTGCTCAAAAGCTTGTTGGAGGCGGAAGGCTTTGCGGGCATTCGGACAGAATGGTGGCATTTTTCCTACCCTGGCAAGGGGTATGCCCTTTCGGATATGTTATGGAACTGTGAATAGTAGCCAAAAATGCTGCCAAAACGACAAGCCATCGAAACAAAGGATATATTTGAACGTTTCTTGATTTGAGATTAAGCAAAGTTTTTTACAAATTGCGTCTCCATTTCTGTACAAGATTCTATGTAGAACCCTCTTTAACAGCTGTTGAGGAACCAAAAGTTAAGTATGCAACAATATAAATCGGATGTAGAGGCCATTGACGCGATGGCACAAGCCTATCGTGATTTGAAGCAAGAGATAGCCAAGGTCATTGTCGGGCAGGATGAAGTGGTTAAATCCGTAATTATTTCGCTCTTTAGTAATGGACACAGTTTGCTCGTAGGCGTACCTGGGCTAGCCAAGACCCTTTTAGTGAGTACGATTGCAGAAGTGTTGGATCTGGATTTTAAACGAATCCAGTTTACGCCTGACCTAATGCCCTCCGATATAACAGGTTCTGAAATTCTTGACGAGGATCGCCACTTCAAGTTCAATAAAGGTCCTTTGTTCTCTAATATCTTGTTAGCGGATGAGATTAACCGGACTCCACCAAAGACACAGGCTGCTTTGCTTGAAGCTATGCAGGAACGTTCTGTAACGGTATCTGGCCAACGTCATTTGCTTCCATCCCCTTTCTTCGTTTTGGCTACACAAAACCCAATCGAACAAGAAGGTACTTATCCACTACCAGAAGCTCAGTTGGACCGTTTTATGTTCAATATCCCATTGGATTATCCCACTTACGAGGAAGAAATTGCGGTAGTTAAAAGCACTACAGCTATCCAAAACCATGACCTGAGTAATGTACTAAGCAGTGAACAGATCATGTTCTTCCAGCAGTTGGTGCGCAAGATTCCGATTGCAGACAATGTATTGGAGTATGCGGTTTCTCTAGTTACACAAACTCGCCCTGGTACCGATAGAGCTACCAAGGATGTTAATGAATATATTTCGTGGGGTGCGGGACCTCGAGCCTCTCAATATCTAGTGTTAGGGGCAAAATGTCATGCTGCCATCCGGGGTAAGTACTCTCCAGATATCGAGGATGTACAGGCCATTGCTAACTACGTTCTTCGCCACCGCATCGTTCGTAATTATAAGGCAGAGGCAGAAGGGGTTTCAGAAGAAAATGTGATTGAGAGCCTCTTCTAGACTTGGATACCGCACACATCACTCGTGCTACCTAAGTAAGAAACATCATAAAGGATGAGACGGAATGTAAAGGGAATATTGTAACTTCCCAGTCTTTCTGTCTCATCCTTTTCTGTTTTAAAGTATGCATCCTATCAAAAGGTAGTAAACCAAAGAAAGGTAGGCAGATGGTTTCTTAACCTACACAGCTTGCACAATGTCTTCCACTACCAACTTTCGTACGAGGTTACTCAGCGTTCTCTTTTGGTCCATCATTGCCGCAGCCTTTATCGGGCCAGGAACGGTCACTACAGCTTCTAAGGCTGGGGCGAGTTTCGGCATGGGGTTGCTCTGGGCACTTATCTTTTCTACTGTGGCTACTATCTTTTTGCAAGAGGCGGCAGCAAGAATTACCATTGCTTCTGGCAAGAATTTGGGGGAGATTTTGGCTGCCAAGTATGGTGGAGCTGGGAAAATGCGGTTGAAATGGATACTGTTTTTTGCGGTGGCCTTTGGCTGTGCCGCCTATCAAGCCGGCAATATGTTGGGCGCACTGGGAGGGATTGGACTATTTGCTTCCGTATCCCTGAAATTGATGACTGTCGTTCTCGCCTTGATTTGCGGCATCTTTTTGTGGTCTGGAAATTATAAACGAATAGCAAATTTATTGGGTGTTGTGGTAGCATTGATGGGGATTGCCTTTATTATGGCAGCCCTTCGTTCTTCTTTAGGACCAGAAAGTTGGGAAGGCGCTTTAAGTCCGTCTATCAGTAATGGGAATGCCTTGTTGATTATCGGGCTGATTGGAACCACTATTGTCCCCTATAATCTATTCCTAGGCTCAGGGATCAGCAAGGGGCAAGCGATGAGTGATATGCGTTGGGGCTTGGCCTTGGCAGTCCTTATTGGAGGGGTAATATCCATCGCTATTATGGTAGTAGGAACCCAAGTTGAGGGCGCTTTTAGCTTCGAAGCAATAGCCAAAGCCATGTCGGATAAAATGGGGCCACAAGGTGCTGCTATATTTGGCATTGGCTTGTTCGCCGCGGGACTGAGTTCATCTATCACTAGTCCTTTAGCGGCAGCGGTTACAGCCCAGAGTCTTTTTGATTGGGCGCCGACGTCCAGAAACTTCCGGATGGTATGGTTGAGCATTCTCGGAGTAGGCTTACTTTTTGGCCTGTTAGATGTGAAGCCAATTCCAGCGATCATCATGGCGCAGGCCATCAATGGGGCATTACTGCCCATCATCGCCATCTTTCTCTTACTAACGGTCAATGACAAACAACTCTTACCTGCAGAATACGTTAACACCCCATTCCTTAACCTGATAACCTTATTTATCGTTGGGGTTACCTGCTTTTTGGGCTTACATAATGTTTGGAAAGCTTTAGAGAAAATATCTTCTGGAATGGAAAGCCTGGGTAACATGAGTTTTTGGGTAAATGGAGGCCTGAGCCTCCTGATCCTACTGTGGTTAGGACTGAAAATTTTTAGCAGTGCTAAGGAAACAAATTAAGACTTACTAACAGCTAGTTGCACAAAAAAAATACTGAGCTAAACCCTGATTCTATGCAGCAAGATGATCAAATCGAAAAATTGATCGGAGAATACCGAAGTATTATTCTAGCGAAAAATCATTTAGAAAAACTCAAGGGACGTATTGCCTCTACAGAATATGACCTCAAGCTGCTAGACAGAATTATGACCAAGGAATATGAGGATGTTAAGGAGTTGGAGAAACTATCGATTACTGCTCTTTTCCAACAGGTTCTTGGCAATAGAAAGGAACAATATGAAATAGAGAAGCAGGAGTATTTACAGTCTGTACTCAAATACAAAGAATATGCCCGGACGCTGGAACTCATGACCTTTGAACAGAAGATCTTGGAGGAGAAAATAGTTAAAGAGGAAAAGGTCTTTGAAGTGTTGAATGAATTACTACTGCAAAGAGATACACAAATTTCGGCCAAATACTTGAATTTAAGAAAGCAACTAATCCAAATTAACAGGGAAGTCGATGCTACACTTGGGGCGCAAAGAGAAGTGCATGAAGCCAATATTGTCGGAGTTAAGGCCCTGGGGCGCCTAGATGAAATGATTGAGATATTGCAGAAAGCGCATGATTTGGAAGTATGGGCCCAAGCGGTATCTGCTCCAACGGTTAGGCTAAGAGTTGAAGAATACGTGGATGAAGCGCATGAAATCTCTATTCAGTTTAAGGTCCTATTGCTAGAATTAAAGGATGAAATGGAGGATATTGTTAGCTCTTCTACCCTTAAATTCTACAGCCCCATTCAAGAATTTATGCACTTCCATGATATTTATTATGATCGCTTGCTATCCGATTGGGTCATTCAACAAAAGATAGTTAGTGTCCTCAATTATTTCAAAGGTTTGAAAGACAATTTGAAACTGATCTTAAAGACATTGACGGCTCTTTTGGACACCCACGAAAAGAAGCTTACTCAGCTACAGCAAAATAAAGTAAAGGTGATGCGAGCTAACATTTGAGCAAGACATAAACCATGACTTGGACCGGACTTATATATTTCCAACTAACTCCTCCGCTTTTGCAAAGGTATCCAAATACAACTGTATAAATTCTTCCAACCTTTTCCGTCGATATTGCATAACCCACCGAGGGTGTGGGACAGGCAAAATGTGCTCAAAAAACTGATGTTTTTCATTGAGTTTATTTAGGTATTTGTAGTTAGATCCTTGTCCCATGCAGATCGCTACTTTATCTGAGGTGCCGAAAATTTTCTGATCGTTGATATTATCAATAATGTGTGGTTCTACTGCCCGCTCCAATTTCTTATCATCGTAATAATTGTAGTTTTTACCATCTCTGGTAAAACCCAATGGGCAAACGGAAGTAATGTAGTATTTCTGGTAAAAGGGACGGGCTCCGCCGTAGGCGGCAATATATTCATAAACAAAAATAGAGGAGAGTTCTGCCTTGCGCTTGAAGGAGGTTTCAATACCACAAATATCGGCCAAACGAATGGGGTCAGTAAAAGGTACTCCAGTAATACCCGCACCGAATCTACCAGGGTTAATTCCGAAGATGAAAATCCTTGGATTGGTATCACTGTAGTATAGATCATAAAAGCGCTTCAGCGTAGACATTGTCATCTCATTCTCGTAAGGAAACAATAGCTGAGCGTGATCAGGAAGGGACCAATCCGGCCGAAGGTTTTCTGTAAACTTGACTACTTGTTGTCCAAATGTCATATTAGCATTGCTTTTATACCTTAGGAACTTGACTTTGCGTCTAAAGTTGGTTAATTTTCGGAATCCTGTGCCACACAATTAACAATCAGCAGATTCGAGATCAAGAATAGCCTTTTTTCATTAAATGATGAGGTTATCCTATGTCTTAACGCTGATTGCGAATCCCCATAGTCCATAACACGTATATTTACTGAAACAATCTGTGTATATCCTTTACTGATGAGCAACCATTGGTGAAGGATCTTGTTCTTTAGAGTATCAATCGGTTTACCACAAAAAGCCCAACAAGATGGCGCAACAAAATAATTATCAGCTACTCATTGAAAAGCTGGACCAATTTATCCGGAAATATTATATCAATCAACTTATTAGAGGTGGGTTGTATAGTATTGGCCTCATATTGGTTCTTTTCTTGGTAGCCGCTTTTCTGGAGCATACTTTCTTTTTCGACACGGGTATGCGAAAGGTTCTGTTCTTCTCCTTTATCGGAGTGAGTGTCTTGGCGCTTTCCTACTGGGTGTTTAGGCCATTACTGCATTACTTCCAGTTGGGTAAAGTCATTTCACACGAGCAAGCTGCTCAGATTGTCGGAGATCATTTCTCTAATGTTAAGGATAAACTCCTCAACGTGCTACAGTTGAAGCAGCAAGCAGATCAACTGGGCGATAAAGATCTGATCTTAGCCAGTATCAATCAGAAATCTGAGGAAATTAAGCCGGTACCTTTCAAAGCTGCCATTAATCTTTCGCAAAACCGAAAGTACTTGCGCTATGCTTTACCTCCTTTGATGCTACTATTGGTGTTGCTATTTGCCGCGCCTAGTATGATTAAGGACAGTACTCGCCGATTGATCCGAAATGGGGAAAAATTCGAGCGCCCAGCACCTTTCCATTTCATTGTACCAGAACAAGACCTATCAGTTGTTCAATACGAGGATTTCCCACTAAGCGTAAAAATAGAGGGAGACCAGCTGCCTAATGAGGTTTTCATTAATGTAGATGGCATTCAACAACGCTTGATCAAAGAGGAAAATGATTTGTTCTCCTACCGCTTCAGCAATGTGCAAAAGGATACCAAATTCAAGTTGTATTCCAGCGGCTTGGAATCTGATAATTATACACTAGAAGTTCTAAGGAAACCTAACATCCTAGGCTTTGAGGTGAAACTGGATTATCCTGCATATACTCAAAGAAAGGATGAAGGACTGAATAGTATTGGGGATGTAGTGGTGCCCGTTGGAACAAACATCGATTGGATTTTCAATGCAGAAAATACGGATGACATCAGTTTATCCTTTTCTTCTGCAGCGTCTTTAACCGAAACAAAGCGATTTTCAGATGATCTCTTTTCCTACAAGAAAAGAGCCATGAAAAGCGAATCCTATAAATTATATATCTCTAATGAAATGCTGCCCAATGCGGATAGTATTTCTTACGCCATTACGGTAATTCCTGATTTGTACCCTACGATCGGTGCAGAGAAATTTCAAGATAGTACAGATCAGAAGTTAATCTTCTTCGTTGGTGAGGCGGCAGATGATTATGGTTTGGTTAGTCTTTCCTTCAACTATAGAATTAAGAAGGAGGATGGATCCGAGGGAGAGGTACAGACGGTACCAATGGGTAAGCCTGCAAGCAAAGAAACTCGCTACGACTATACTTTTGATGTCAATGAACTAGCGCTTGATCCAGGAGATGAAGTAAGCTACTTCTTTGAGGTTTACGATAATGATGGTGTGAATGGCAATAAGCCAGCACGCACCAATTTGATGGTTTTCTCCGTGCCAACTGTTGATGAATACGAGGCCATGGCAGAGGAAAATGATGAGGCTATTAAGCAAGAACTCAAAGAAGCTCTAGAGGAGTCCAAGAAGATCCAGGAGGATATGAGGAAAATGCGAGAGAAGCTGTTGCAAGAGAAAGACCTCGATTGGCAAAGTAAGAAGGAATTGGAAAAGCTAATGGAGCGCCAGGAGGAGTTGGAAAAAGATGTTCAAAAGGCTAAAGAGAAATTCCAGGAAAATATAGAGAACCAAGAAGAGTATACAGAAACTGACGAACGTATTCTAGAGAAGCAAGAACAGCTCGAAGAATTGTTCGAACAGGTGATGGATGAGGAGATGCAAGAGTTAATGGATCAGATTGAAGAATTGATGGAGCAACTCGAGAAAGATGATGCACTCGAGATGATGGAGGACATGGAGTATTCCGATGAGGAAATGGAAAAAGAGTTGGATCGCCTGCTAGAGTTGTACAAGCAGTTGGAGATGGAGCAGGAGATGCAAGAAACCATCGAGAAGTTGGAGGAACTAGCGGAGGAGCAAGAGGAACTTTCCGAAGAAACAAAAGAAGCAGAGGAAAATAAAGAGGAGATGTCCGAGGAGGAGCAAAAGGAGAAACAAGAAGAGCTGGAGCAAAAGCAAGAGGAGTTGAATGAGGAGATGGAGAAGTTAGAGGAGAAGATGGATAAGATGGAAGAGAAGAATGAGGAACTAGAGAACAAGAAAGAGTTGGGTGAGTTTGGGGAGCAAATGGAAGATATCCAAGAGCAAATGGAGCAGAGCCAAGAGCAGCTTCAGCAGCAGGAAAATAACAAGGCCTCTGAATCCCAGAAGGGCGCTTCTCAAAAGATGAGAGAGATGGCTATGCAAATGGCCATGCAAATGCAGCAAGGGGAGATGGAGCAAATGCAGGAAGATATGGCGGCTCTTCGCCAGCTTCTGGAAAACTTGGTTGGGCTGTCTTTTGACCAGGAAGACCTCATTGAGTCTTTCGGCGGAGCGGATATCAATACACCACGCTATGTGGAATTGGTACAGGATCAATTCAAGTTGCAAGATGACTTTAAGCTCATTGAAGATAGCCTTCAAGCCTTAAGCAAGCGTGTGTATCAGATCGAGTCTTTTGTGACAGAGAAAGTTTCTGAGATCAAGAATAATATGCGCGAATCACTAGATGAATTAGAGGAGCGTCGCAAAGGACCAGCTGGCGATCACCAGCAACGCGCCATGAAGAATGTCAATGATCTTGCGCTTATGCTAAGTGAGGTGATGAACCAGATGCAGCAGCAAATGTCTGGCATGATGTCTGGGAACCAAATGTGTGATAAACCTAACGGACAGCAAGGCAAAGATGGCCAGAAGCCGCAGGATAGACCAGGACAGGGACAAGAGGACTTGAAAAAGCAATTGCAAAACATGCAACAGCGCATGAAGAATGGCAAGGGCGGGTCGAGTAAAGAGTTTGCACAAATGGCAGCTAAACAGGCCGCTTTGCGGAAAGCCCTGCAAGAAAAAGCAAAGGAGAAAGAACGACAAGGTAAAGGCGATCAGCAATTGCAAGAGTTGATTGAGCAAATGGACAAGGTGGAGACGGATCTGGTGAATAAGAAACTGACGAACGAAACCATGTCTCGCGTCGAAGAAATCGAAACGCGATTGCTAGAGCACGAAAAGGCCGAAAGACAAAGAGAATACGAGGAGAAGCGGAAAGCGGAAACGGCTCAAGCTAGAGATCGTAAGATTCCACCTTCATTGGAAGAATACATCAAGAAGCGCGAAGCTGAGGTAGAAATGTACAAGACGGTTTCTCCTTCTCTCAAGCCATACTACAAGTACCTGGTGGAAGAGTATTTCAAATCGTTGAAAACGGCACCAGCAGATAATTAATTAGGCCTTATATTTTCAAGGCTTGATAGGGAGCGAACTCCTGCTAGAGGTGATTTAGACTGATCTTGTCTAAATCACCTCTTAGTTTGGTAGTATTACCGTTTTAACAGGACGAGGAGATTTTGCCTCTACAAAGGACAGTCTTGTTGATCACTATCTTCTGTATTCTATTGATTGGTTTTTCCTTTTTTAGCCATATTAAATCCAGGCACAGAACAGAAACGGAGCTAATCAAGCAAAGACAGGATTAGCGATTCAAAAGGCGAAGGAGGTGCTTGAAATGAAGAATAAGGAATTAGCGATTTCCGCGCTACAGTTGATCGAGAGAGATGAATACTTAACTAAACTGAAAATAAACTATTGACACCAAGTGGAAAGGTCAATATTGATCGTGCACAGAACTGGGAGGAATTTCGGACTCGATTTGTGGCCATCAATGAAAGCTTTTATGAATGCTTACAGGATCAGTTCCCCAACCTTAGTCCCGGAGATCAAAAGTTATGCTGATGGGTTAAACTTAATCTTTCCAGCAAAGAGATGTCAAAATTGCTAGGTATTTCGATTGAAAGTGTCCATACAACTCGGTACCGCTTACGGAAAAAGCTAGGCTTGACTCGAAATGTCAATTTGACTGAATTCATTATGGGCGTCTAATCGGAGTCAAAAGTAAAAATGAAGGGTGTAATAATCCTCTTTAATGTATTGTAAGGGGCTGATTTCGAATTGATTGACAAAGATTGGAGAGCAGCGAGGCCTAAGTGGGAAAGTTCAGTAAGCGAATAGAGGTATTTAGCTAAAGTTTCCGTAGAATCCCCCCAGTCTAAATTTGAGCGAATTCTGATTTCTCGCTCAAATTGAGGGCTTTAACGCCCTTACCCCTTGACTTTTGCCTCTAGTAGGCGTAACTTTGTATCAGAATTAATGCAAACGGGAAGTATCCAAACGCCATCCCTATCCCTAATAGCTCTCCTATTACCAAACTTGTTCAAATGTGATCTCCGTCACTGTTACAGCCTCAGTGATGCGTGCATTTTTTTTGTTGAAATGAAGCAAGTTGTACAATAGGTTGCTTCGAAAAAAAGGTTCGTAAAAAAATTAGAATTTGAACTGCAAAAGCGAAACTTCTCAATTTTTTTGCGTCACAATGAAGTAAGGAAGTTCTTTAGTACTTGCATCATTGTTAAAATAATCTTAAATTTCGGATGTGCAAACAAAATATGGGTTCAAGACTGATTATGCTGAGACTACCTTCTAATCCTGGGAATATCGCTATGGTAGAGTCTTTTGTGGAGCGTGTGGTGCAGAGATATAAGTTGACTCCAGATCTTTATGGCAATATTCTCATCAGCCTTACCGAGGCAGTAAACAATGCCATCATTCACGGAAATCATAAGGATGACTCCAAAACAGTGGAGATCTCTTTGCAAAAAGAGAAAGATAGCCTTTCTTTCCGCGTGACTGATGAAGGCCGTGGTTTTGACTTTAATAGCCTACCTGATCCAACCAGCCCTGATCGAATCATGGAAGTTGGAGGCCGAGGTGTTTTCTTGATGCACCAACTGGCTGACCATCTCAAGTATCATAACAACGGGAGCACGGTCGAACTGCATTTCAACCTTTAATGAATCTACCTCCTATCCCGGAAGAGGAGACTTCAACTCAAGCGCAGATCCTCTTCCATGAGGAAGACATATCCTTTGCTTTACCAAACGAGCTAGACTTTATCAACTGGATTCAAACCGTCATTGAATCTGAATCTTGCCATCTACAACAGCTCAATTATATTTTCTGTAGTGACGCTGCTCTGCTCAAGGTTAATCTTGAGTACCTCGATCATGATACCTATACGGATATCATCACCTTTCCTTATGCTTCAACTCCAAACATTGAAGGAGACATCTTTATCAGTATTGATCGGATTAGAGATAATGCCTCCAAATTTGATCAGCCTTTTAACAAGGAATTGATGCGCGTGATGATACATGGTGTGTTACACCTTTGCGGCTATGGAGATAAGTCAGAAGACGAAAAAAAAGTAATGCGGGCTAAAGAAGACGAAGCCATAGCACTTTTTCCTGTCGCTTAATTAGCCTTTCCTAATCAACAATTTGATAGCTTTCTTCATTATAGTTGCGACACTACTTTTAATTGACGGGGTCTAACCACTTAGGTTATATAAAAAGCTTTAGTTTGCCGATTTCGAGGCAATTAATAACCAGGCCTATCCAAAAAAAGATGACTATGACTATTCGGGAAGCACAACAGACTGTTGACAAATGGATTAATACGATTGGTATTCGATACTATAATGAATTGACGAATACTGCGATTCTCATGGAAGAAGTAGGAGAGGTGGCACGCCTCATGGCTCGCTTGTACGGTGAGCAGTCGTTTAAAACCAAAGAAAAAGAATTGGCGGCCGCTAAAGACTTGCCTGATGAAATGGCCGATGTTTTGTTTGTACTGATTTGCTTAGCCAACCAAACAGGGATAGATCTGACGGAAGCACTTGCAAGAAACTTGGAGAAAAAGTCCATCAGAGATAGAGAGCGTCATGCTAATAATCAAAAACTTAAGTAACCTTTTTTACTGGATGAGCCCCTGTAGAGTTGGCGTGATTTTATCAGCGTCTACATAAGTATATGGTATATTCTTTAGCTTGTTCATAACAATATATTTTTGATTATTACATCATAATGGCTATTTAGTATTTTTTTTGTTTATTCCATATTTGCCTGAAAAAGCAATGTAAATTTGCTTTTTAGGATATTTACTTATTTTTTATTCTTTTTTGTGTTTGCTTTTCGCGTTATTTGTGTATAAACTTTAGCCAAGCCAGTATTTTATTTATTTCACGAGCCTTTCTCAAAAGAATATAGGGCTAACAGTATAGGTATGTCAAGCAAACAGGTGAAGATGACACTGGTCTTCACTCTATGGGCTATTGTGGGCGCTACTCAGACGCCCTTCAATTGCAATGGAGGAATGTATCGGGTCACAGAAAATGATAATGGGAGTACTTTTCAGCGTATCGAACTCGACGACGAAAATGGCCGGATACAATTTACTGACTTGGCGCATTTTGATGGATTACCAATAAATGCCATCTGCTATAGACCTCAGGATGACTTAGTATATGGCCTTATCCAAACCAAACCTTATCAACTGTGCAGAATAGATGCCGATTACCGTCTAGATGTGCTGACATCCTTGCCTTTGCCGGATTCTCTGCATTTCGTATCAGGAGATATCAGTCCGGATGGAAAGTATCTAGTTATGCTAGGCTTCCATGAAAAATCAAATTATAATCTACTAGCTAGGATAGATTTAACGGATCCTGCGTATAGCACAGAAATGGAAATTTTCCAGGCGCAAGGGAGTTCTAGTGCCGTGTATTGCACGGACATTGCCTTTCATCCCACCACTAATATCTTATTTGGTTTTGATCATCGACAAAGTCGATTGGTTACTGTTGATCTTGATAGTGGGGTGATTGATAACACTACTTACCCGACAACGGCGAAGATTCGGGGAATAGTTCCCTCTATTTTCTTTGATGCCAGGGGGAAGTTATTTGGAATAGGTTCAGCAGCTAGCCTTTTTGGAGATCGTACACTTTTTGAGTTCGATATAGATAGTGGAGAGGTTGAGCGATTACAATCTTTAAACATTGATCATTATCCAGAAGATGCTTGTTCTTGTCCGTACACAGTCGAATTGTATAAAAGCATTAGCTTCCGTCAATTATCACCTTGTACCAATGTACAATTCACTTATTCCTTAGTGAATCGGACTGATCTTCCACTTAGTGATCTAGTGCTGCGAGATAGTTTTCCGCCTGGCTTCTCCATTCAGAACATTCAATTAGATGAGCACTTAACGGCCACAGTATCGGGAGAGGGAACGAACCGATTTGAGTTAGATCAGCTGGATCTACCAATTGGAGAATATGACATTACTATCGATATTTGGCTGGAAGAGGAAGTGTTAGCAGGGGAGTATGCGGATTATGCTACGCTATGGAACACCCCCCGATTGTATCCGGAAGGACCCAGCTATATGCTTTCCGATGACCCTGAAACAATAGCAGTAGATGATCCAACTCGATTTTCTGTTCGACCGCTAGAAGCCTTGTTTGATAAATTGCATTACTTGATTTGTCCGGGGGACAGCCTACGCTTACAACCACTTACAGACCCGAACTTGAGTTATACCTGGAGCACGGGGGCAACTAGTCCATATATTTGGGTTTCAACGCCCGGTGAGTACGAATTATTAATTGAGAGCGACTGTGAAAGTGATCGTACCCGGATACGGGTGGAACCTTCAAATTTAGCGGTGACCCTCGGGCCTGGCATTTATGCAGAAAAGGGAGAACCGATAGTTGTTCTTCCAGAGGTGAATGGAAATGCCCAGGTAATTAGTTATACCTGGAGTTGGCTTCCCACGGAAGAAATAGCGATCTGCCCAGATTGTGATGCATACCGCTTTGCTCCCTTTACAGAGGGCGTAGTACAGTTGAGGATTGTGGATGTTTATGGCTGCGAAGCCTCTGCGATGACTCCTGTTTTCCTAAGCGAATTTGCAGTGTACGTTCCAAATGCTTTCAGTCCCAATGGAGATGGCTTGAATGACCGTTTCTTCGTACAAGGAAGAACCAACTATGATATTCGCTCCTTTCGCATTTTCGATCGTTGGGGGAATCAGGTTTTTGAGCAGTCGGGTATCCATGTCAATGCATCAGAAATGGGGTGGAATGGAGAAGTAAACGGAAAAATGATGAGCACAGGAGTGTATGTTTGGCAAGCTGTTGTCATCGCTAAGGATGGGAACCAGCAGGTTTTGGCCGGAGATGTTCAGCTAGTTCGATAGTCTGCGGTCTTTTTCGACAACCAATAAATTCAAATTACTTCTGTATAAAACGCCCTCTTTGCAACCTCCCAAAGATTTTCGCGTCTTTACTGCAAATACGAATAATATCCCTGCTCAATACGAACCGTATCCCTCTATACAGTGAGCAGGTAACGTATTTTTTATTTCTATCACCAAAGTACTTAAACTTAAGAATCATGACCAACCGACTCATTCGAACTTCCTTCCTGTTCACATTCGCTCTTCTATTTTGCGCTAGCTTTACTTTGAATGCGCAGTGGAATAAAGGGATTAAAGGAAGTGGTAATGTTATTGAGCAAAACCGCAATCTCTCCGGTTTTCAAAATGTCAAGGCAAGCAGTGGAATAGACGTAGTAATCATGCAAGGGAGTCAAGATAAAGTAGTAGTCAAAGCCGACGATAATTTAGCCGATAAAATAACGACACGCGTAGATGGAAACACCTTAGTGCTAGCCGTTGAGCGAAATTCTTCCATTAGAAATGCCAAGTCTTTCAAGGTTTTGGTAACAGCCAGTAATTTGAAAGCGATCATGTCCTCTGGAGGGTCTGACGTATATTCTGAAGGCGTGATCAAAGCAGATGCTTTAAATATTAAAGCTACCGGAGGTAGCGATGTGAAAATGGAATTGGCAGTTAAAGAACTGACCTGCAATGTCAGCGGTGGATCGGATGCTAACCTGAAGGGGAAAGCGCAATACATGACGATCACGGCCCTTGGAGGAAGTGATTTTGAAGGCAAGAATTTGACGGCCGAAAACTGCAAGCTCAAGGTACAAGGTGGATCAGATGCCTACGTATATGTCACCGGAGAAATTTCGATGGAAGCGCATGGCGCAAGTGATATCCACTATAGAGGGAGTCCCAAGGTAACCTATCAGAAATCTTCCGGAGGTTCTGATATCTACGGTAACTAAAATAACTACTTGTTATCCGCTTTTAAAACGCTTATCACTGGTAAAGTGGTAATGGCACCTCTGGTCCTTTCGGGTTGTGACTGGAGGTGCCTTATTTTTAAAGTTGAACAACTGCTCCAGGTAGTGCCTTGCTACAACGGGAACCATTTGGTTAATTTGAGGACTAGCCCCAGGTCTTTAGTATTCCAGTCGGGAACCCCAAAATTGTTGCCTAGTACCAAGTACATATCTGACATCGGTGCATAACGCCATTGTAGCCGGCTGTTGATATTCATATTTTTGGCTAGGGTGTTGTATTGAAAGAAAGTCGTCCAAAAAAGCTTATTGCTAAATGAAATCTCTACTCTGGGTGCAAATAGGTGAATCCCTTCGCTTCCATAGGCATTTAAATCTACCCAGTTATAGACATACCGCAACTCCAGGTTCATCCAGGGACGGAATTTGAGGCGTATATAATTATTCAGGGAAACACGATGGCCGGTGTAGAAGCCTCCAAAATCGATGACCGTACCATAGGAGAAAAGCTTCCGAGGATCGCTATCGTAATCAAAGAAATACCGATAGAAGGTATAGCGATTTACGGGCAGCAAGTTATCGTCCGCACCAATGGGATTAAAAGGAAATAAAAGCTGGATTTCTTCTCGCCTCACTCCCATATCTATTTGGCTTTGGTTGGCCATATCTAATTCATAAACAAAGGAGCTGGTACTTTCACTGAATTTTCCATCCCTATTGATGTAGTAGTTATGCCGTAGCCTCGGGCCATGGAACACGACTTGTTTGCCTGCTACGGGACGGAAATCCCAGGCTAGCCAATTGAAATTTTGAAGGTAGCCAATACGTAAGGTGCTATCCTGTAAAGGGTCATAATTGAAGAGGCGAGGAGTGAAGCCCATGGCAGGTAGATAGTTTTCTCCGAGTGAGAAAACCGTGGTGTAAAACCGGAGCGATTTGGAGCTGTAGCTAAGTGTCCATTCCCAATGATCGCGATCCTTTTTGATATCCGGTTCATCTAAAAAGGCTCGATGGTAGGCGGCAGTACTGGATACATTGCCACTTTCTGAACGGTAATTGAATTCTGCCCCGGCCACTCTGTTAAATGTTGTTCCATCTTGATCATTGCTTGAAGTCTGCTGTTGGTTGGTAAGAAAACCCCGTAGAGAGGATCGCTTTAAAACTCTTCGCTGGAAGGCAGCAACGGTATAGTTTTGAGCAGCGTTTCCATCGGCCTCGGTGGTTTGCGTATTCATAAGATTAATTCGCCACTTATCACTGAGATTGCCACTTAAGCGGGCTCCGAAGGCAATCGGAATAGTTTGGCCATTCCGTAGTCCAATCCTTCTAGAGAAGAAGGGCTTGATTTCCCAGTTACCGAAAGTCTCAATAAGATCATTGTTTTCCAGAAAGAAAGGTCTTCGCTCCGGGAAAAAGATATTGAATCGACTAAGGTTAATGACTTGACGATCGACTTCTACTGTAGAAAAATCAGGATTTATAGTCAGGTCGAGGTTGAGGGAAGGTGTGATGGCGACTTTGGCATCGATTCCTGTATTGGCTTTGTGTTCAGGCTCTTCTTCAGACAGGTAGTCTCGATTGAGGTTACCGGAGAGATAAGGTAAAATGGAGGCATTGCTGCGGTTTTCAGGAAGTGGTCTTGGCCATTTCAGCGTGCCGGTATACCCGAGGTCTGTATCAGAAAAATTGGCTGGAAATTGTATCCAGGTAGAAATCTGATTGCGTTTCATATCATTGCGAATAAAATTGATTCCCCATTCCAGTTGATCGTGCTGATACCTTAGGCTCTTGAACGGGATGGCAATTTCGGCTGTCCAACTACTGTCAGCTCCCTGTTTAACGGCACTGTACCAGGCAATGTCCCAACTCAGGTCCACGTTGGTACTAGCGATCATGCCTTCCGACTGTGCCCCGCCGGCATTCACTGCAAAGAAAAAGCCATGTGTTTTCTGCATCGCAGGATCTAGTACAATTCCAATCCCATCATCACTGAAGAATTGATCTCTTTTGAGTGATTCAAGAATATATTGGTTGTTCAAGGATTTACATTTAAATCCAAAATAAAGGAAGCCTTCGTCGAAGCTTAAGTATACTTCGGTTTGAGCGGAAGCTTTGCCGACATCATTGGGCCGATGATTCCAGAAAGTGCTTAGAGGTTCTATGGATTCCCAAGCCGCTTCATCCATTATACCGTCGATCATAATTGGCCCTTGGGCTAACTGCATACTCGTACTGATAGTTTCGGTCTGTTGGCAATAAGACTTCACTAATAGGCACAAGAAGCCCATTAAAAGAAAGGGTGATTTCTTCATCATTTTCTTAGAATTGAATAATACAAATCTAGATCAGCTGGTTGCTACACCAAATGACTTAGGCTGTCAGCTTGAGTTAAAATGGAATGAATAATAATTGAGCCCGAGTCGTCTGACAACGGGCAATTCTATTAATTAATTCTGTTTACTGGATTAAGCCCCTATTTCGTCCAGGGCCCAAACGGTAACTTCCCGAACGTCGCTATGTTCATCTCTTAACAGGGGAAGCAGATGATGGAGGGCTCTGGTGTCTCCAATCATTCCCAGGCTCTTAGCTGTGGCAACTCGGACCGTTGGGTCTTTATGGGATAACAATGGCAGCAAGGTGGAAAGGGATTCCTTGGCTCTCAACTTGCCTAAACCTATTATCGCATCAATATTGATCACGGGCTCTTCATTTAACAGATTAGATAGTAAAGGAACGGCACAATAATTCCCATATTCCCCAATCTTTTGTATAGCTGCGGTACGTTGATCCTCTGGCCAACTTCGAATCGAATTCCAAAGTAAGGTAGTTCCTTTAGGAATTCCAATATCAGCAATAGCTTGCACTGCCGCCAAACGAAGATGTAAATGTGGGGCTTCTAAGCTCCACTTTAGCCTTTTGTGCTCATCTAAAAATAGAT
>JAHQWA010000141.1 GCA_019634045.1 Saprospiraceae bacterium | reverse complement strand
GGTGTATCCAATGATGGAAGCCAGTTATCTGCTGTACAACGAGCGTGGATTGAGCATCAGGTCCCTCAGTGCGGCTATTGTCAATCCGGGATGATCATCGCAGCGGAAGCCCTTTTGGACAATAATCCCGACCCCTCAGATGAGGACATCGACAATGCAATGACCAATATCTGTCGTTGTGGAACTTATCAACGAGTGCGCGCTGCCATTAAATCAGCGGCCAAGTTGAGAGCCGGAGAAAATTCATTATTAAGTAGCCTATAAATTTCCAATAATGACAAAAGAGAATAGCAAACGGAAGAAATGGACCCGCCGGGCTTTTATCGTTACTGGAGGTTTGGCAGGCACTGGCTTGGTCGTAGGCGTGGCAGGAATGATGCACGTCAATAAATCCATTAAGAAATACTCTGGTATCGGTATGGGAGAAGGGGCATCTATGAATGCTTGGATCACCATCGCCCCAGACAATACGGTAACCCTAGCTATCCCAAGAGCAGAAATGGGGCAAGGGGTCTACACCTCTCTACCTCAGCTGATCGCGGAAGAGCTAGAGATAGACATGAATAGCATTAAGGTAGTTCATCCGCAGCCCGATCGACCTTATGCCAATACCTTTATGTTGACTCAAAAAGAACCCAATGCCTTTAAGGGATATTCCCTGATGGAAAAAATGTTTGCTTACATCGGTATTGTAGGTACGGGGGGAAGTACTTCTATCCCTGATGGGTTTAATAACATGAGATATGCGGGGGCGACAGCTCGTGAGATGTTGAAGAAAGCAGCCGCTGATCAATGGGGTGTATCCGTATCTTCTTGCAAGGCAGAGAACGGGTATATCATCAATGATAAGAACGAGCGCCTTTCCTATGGCGAATTGGCAGAAGCGGCTTCGTCCATCAAGGTCAAAGATCTTCCGGAATTGAAAAAGAAGGAAGAGTGGACGAAGATCCGCAAACCCGTTCAGCGTTTAGATATTCCTGAAAAAGTAACGGGCGATGCAGAATTCGGACTAGATGTTCGCTTGGATAATATGTTATATGCAGTAATGCGCCACCCCGCTACGATCGGTGGTAAGATTACAGCGATCAACAACCAATCCGATATTGAAGGGATGAAAGGGGTGAAGAAGGTGGTTTTGACCGACTTTGGAGCAGCGGTTATTGCCGATAATACCTGGAGAGCGAAGAATGCCGCCTTGGCGCTGGACCTAACTGAAGATGACATGGGGAATACCTCTATATCTTCTGCAAGTATCGAAAAGCAATTGACTGACATCCTAGCTGCGGAACCCATTGCCACACCAGAAGAAGAAGGCGATGTAGATGGGGCATTAGGTGCAGGAGGAAAGACCATCGAGGCTCGCTACGATGTGCCCTATCTGGCACATGCCACTATGGAGCCCTTGAACTGTACGGTCTTAGTGGAAGAGGACCAGGCCCAGGCTTGGGTAGGTCATCAGGCCTCCTTTGTGGTGAAAAATGCAGTAAATGAAGTTTGTGGAATTGATAAGGACAAGATTATTGTTCACACGACCTATTTAGGGGGCGGTTTTGGCCGTAGAGGTGAACCTGATTTTGTGAAGAAGGCTACTGCCGTTGCCAAGGTAATGCCCGGTACGCCCATTCAGACGGTCTTTACACGAGAAGAGGATATGCGGAATGATATGTATCGACCAGCAGTAGCCAGTCAATTCAAAGCAGCGGTAAATGATAAGGGAGAGATCGAGGCATGGGATAATATGATTGCACTGCAATCCGTAAGCCATAGCTCAATGACTCGTTTGATGCCTTCCATGGCCGTTAAGCCCGAAGATGATGAGGCGACGACGGAAGGGGCGATGCATTTGCCGTATGATATGAATAGCCGTAGAGTAGCTTTTGGTCAGTTGGACTTGCCAATTGAAGTAGGATTTTGGAGAAGTGTCGGTAGTTCACAGAATGCCTTCTTCACCGAATGCTTTATGGATGAATGTGCAGAAGCAGCTGGACAGGATCCCTTCGAATTCCGTAGAGCCAAGTTGGATGCCCATCCTCGTTTTAAAGCGGTATTGGAGAAAGTCGCAGAGATGAGTAATTGGAAAGCGCCACTTCCAGAGAATAAATTCAGGGGGATCGCCTTGCATAAATGCTTTGGTTCTATTGTAGGGGAAGTGGCAGAAATTACGAAGATCAATGACAAGGAGTTCTCCATTGATAAATTCTATTGTGCCATTGATTGTGGAGAATATGTGAATCCGAATACCATTGAAGCTCAAATGCAAGGTGGAGTTATCTTTGGCTTATCGGCAGCCCTTTACGGCGAGATTACTTGGAACAAGGGGCAGGTTGAACAGTACAACTTCCCACAATACGATATGGTACGCATGAATGTGTCTCCGGTAGTAGAGGTACACATCATGGAGATAGACGAATACCCTGGTGGGGTAGGGGAGCCCGGTACCCCTCCTGCGGCACCGGCACTGGTCAATGCTATCGCTGCGGCGACTGGAACGCGAGTTCGCTCCTTACCGCTAGCTAAGCAAGGCTATCGCTTCGTCTAACGAAACTATTATTTTATTCCTTCTGTTGTAAGGAAAAGGACAGCTCCCGTTATTTCGTGATAGGATTGGCGGGAGCTTCCTCTTTTTCCCCTCGTACTCAACAACTGAAGCTGCCTTCATGGAAAGTAAGAAAGGTCCATCCGAAGAACTGCACCCCCTGTTTCCCAGCGGCGACTGGGAGGGTTTTTACAAGTATCCCTATGACATCTTGCCACCCGGGCAAATGGAATTCTTTTTAAATTTTAAAGCGGGCGTGGTGACGGGAGGCGGAAGTGATGAAGTCGGCGCCTTTAGCTGGAAAGGTACCTATGATACCAAGGCCTTAACCTGTCATCTAACGAAACACTACAGTTCTCACACGGTTTCCTATAATGGACATGTAGATGAAAATGGTATCTGGGGCAACTGGCAGATTAGCAACTTCAATAAGGGGGGCTTTCACATTTGGCCCAAGAAAGGAGAAGCCGAGGAGGAAGAAAAGGAAAGCATGGAAGAGGAAACAGAAGTCTTGCAGACGTTGGAGGTTCTACAGTAATTTACCGTCACATTTCCACTATGGCGAAATATAAATTCAAGCCTTTCCCGCTACTGACTTCCACTCGTTTGGCGCTAAAGCCCTTTAGTGCCGAAGACCTACCCAGGGTTTTTGACCTTCGGTCTAGCCCAGAAGTAGCCAAATACCTAGACCGGCCTTTGATGAACGACAGCGCAGAGACAGAGGCCTACCTTGAAAAGATGCAGCAAGGAGTGGCTATGGGACAATGGATCATTTGGGGTATTCATTTTCAACAAGAAGGCTTTGTAGGGAGTATTTGCTTGTGGAATTTATCTGAGGAAGAAAAGAAGGCAGATATTGGCTATGAATTGTTACCTGCCTTTCAAGGTAAAGGCATTATGAGTGAAGCGATTCCTTTGGTTATAGCATACGGTTTTGAGGAGATGCAGCTTGATCGGATTACCGCAGAGGTGCATTTGCAAAACCTTACTTCGGTCGCATTGTTAAAAAAGTATGGCTTTATAGTTGGGGAAGAGGGTTCTAGTACATTGACTATCTACACCTTGTTTAGGTAAAATTGTCGATATTTAGTAATTACTCAAAGAACACTCAGCCTCTTACTTCTGATATCGATCACACACTCAAATTGGATTAGTATGAAATTAGATCGAACACTCCTCTTAGGACTATTCCTTTGTCTGGCCTCTATTGCATTTGCTCAGTCTGTTCAGCTTCAAATACTCGATAGCAACACCGACGAACCTGTCTCTGATGCCTTCGTCTTTATTGCTAGTACCTCGATTGGGAGTAGTAGTGATGAACAAGGATTAGTGGAATTAAACCTTCAGGGACTTGGCCAAGTAGAGTTGGTGTTCAGCCATCTGAGTTATGAGTTAAAAAGTCTTATCATAAAACCGGGAGATGCTATCCCTACAACAGTCTATTTACAATCCCAAACTTTAGACATTGACGAAGTGGTGGTCAAGTCGAGTGCATCGGAGAAGCGAGCGCAATGGATGAGACAATTCGAATACGCGTTTCTAGGCCCATTGAATATTCGAAATAAAGTCAAGATCGAGAATCCCAAAGTCTTACTCTTTAGAGAAGATGAGGCGGGCTTAACCGCAGAAGCCATGGATTACATTGATGTGGCCAATGAATCCTTAGGCTACCGCCTACGTTTCTATCTCGACACCTTTCTAATAGATACCTTAGGGGATGTGCGGTATGCAGGTAAGGTTTTTTTCCAGGAGGCTATGAAGAAGAAGGGGAGTAAGAGAATCAGCAGGGCTAGAGGAAGGGCCTTCAGAAATGGCAAGGAACACTTTTTTCGATGGCTTACTCAAGATGCCCAGGATCGCAATTCTAAGACCTTTACCATCGGGAAGGCTCGCTTGAATGAAGCTACCAAACAGCTAGATTACCAAAAGATAGCGGTGGAGAATCTGCAGCTGACAAGAGGCTTGTGGGTGGATACTTTGATGATTGAAGATTATTTGGTCGTAACTGATCCTCGATTGACCACACGTGCTCCCATTTGGTCTTTGCCTTTTCGTCTTCGCAGACGGGCTAGCTCCATGCTGCGATCTAAGAGTGGGGAAATTCTCATTAGCCGGTCTGGGGAGATCTTAAATCCACAGGACATCGAAGAGTACGGGCATTGGACCGCGCAAAGGGTAGGGGAGTTAATGCCACTGGATTTTGATTTCTCATTTGATGTCATATCGGAAGAGCCGGCTGTGGCTATGGTCACCAACAATCGATTAGTCCAATACCTCGATACACTGCCACAGGAAAAGATTTTCCTGCATCTGAATAAACCCTACTATAGCAATCGGGAGATGATCCACTACAAGGGCTACCTAGTAGATGCTTTTACGCACTTGCCGCAAACACAAAGCCAAGTGATATACGTAGAACTGATCAATCCAGCAGGTGAAGTGCTAATCAGCCAACAACTACACCTCGCTAAAGGCCTGGAAGGGAGTATCCCGCTCGATAAAGGGTATTTACCAGGCCAGTATCAGATTAGAGCGTACACTCACTACATGCGCAATTTTGACCCGGGTTTCTTTTACCAGCAAGCGGTGGGCATTTTTGATCCATTTCTCGCCCAAACCGCTACAGCCCAGAAGGATTCGATTGAAATCGCGGAAGAGGATCAGGTCCAGGAAGTACCTTCGGTTTTAACCATTGATTTTTTCCCAGAAGGTGGCAACTTGGTGAGTGGCTTGCGAAGCAAGGTCAGTTTCAAACTTCGAGACCGAGAGGGGAGAGCGGTAAACCTAGAAATTCGTTTGTTGGATGACCTACAACAGGAATTACTGACAACAACTGCGCTCCATCAAGGAATAGGTGTGTTTAGCCTTCAGCCTGAAGCTGGAAGGTCCTATTGGGTGAAAACACATTTCGAGGGGCAAGACCTTCGATTTCCCTTACCTAAGGCCATGGCCTCTGGTTATGTGATGAAGGTGAACAATAATCGTGAAGATCGCCTGTATATTGAGCTTGCTGCTAGTAGAGCACTTTCGTTGGATGGTGCTTTTTTACTGGGCCACGTAAGAGGGCAAACCTTTTGTCTGGTGGATGATCTTTCAGAAGAGGAGCCAGTGGTGCTTGACAAAACAAAGCTGCCTGTGGGCCTAGCCCATTTTACCCTGTTTAATGCCCAAGGCCGACCAGTAGCGGAACGATTAGTCTTCAATGCAAATCCGAGGAACAAGGAGGCCTTGGTCATTAAGCAACCCTATTCTCATTTTTTTCCCCGTCAGAAAGTTGAGTTGCAATTGGATTTGAAGATGAAGCAGTTTGCTGATCTTTCAGCCACAGTGGTAGATCAGGGGGTTGTACAATTTGATGACAACGTTCCGAATAGTAAGAGTTGGTTACTGCTGAATGCCGATTTAGCAGGTCAGGTACCAAATGCTAGCTATTACCTTGAAGATCCTATAGGCTTGAGGCAATTGGACCTGATGCTGATGACCTATGGTTGGCGTCGATTCAAATGGACCGATTTGGAACAGCTCCCTCCAACGGATTATCCGGCTGAGCAAGGATTTCATGTTCAAGGTTATACCACTAAAAAGGGGGTTGAGGAAAAACGCATACAGGCAGATGTCATGCTCAGTGCCTTAAGTGACACTTTCTACGCGGATAAATTAACCACTGATCCTGCAGGCAACTTTAGTTTTGCCAACCTTCCTCAGTTGGATAGTACGGATTTCATAATTCAGGGGCAAATCTACAACCCAAAGCGCAAGAGCGATGAACTCAAAATGAACGGCAAGCGCCAAGTTGAATTTCATTTTGTCGAAAGAGGGAAGCCAAATATCGTAGCGCTTCCTCCTGTAGACCCTATTCTTCCAAGTCTAGCTTGGAATGAGTATGCTGTTGGTGAAATGCAACAAGATTCTCTACGGAATGCGGACTGGGTTATCGACCTGGAAGAAGTAACCGTAACGGAGAACAGAGGAACGGATATCCGGATATTTAATGTATACAATATCGATGAAATGGATTGGATTCCACCGAACCGTTCAGCTTTTTCTCTCCTGAGTACCCTAAAGCCTGGCACTCGGTTTCGCCGGGATATAAGTACAGGAGTGTTGTCTTACTTTCTCCATACCCCCCGGGGTTATGTGCAAGTTCCACTTAGATTTGTTATAGATGGCATTGTGGTAACAGCCAACATATTTGAAACCTTAACCGCAGATTTGATTAATTACATCAGTATTAATCCTCCCATAATTTCCATCTACACTCGTCGTAATGGTCCCCGCTCCTGGCAAACTAGGATTCAGGATGGCATTCTGAACTTCACTCACCCCGCCTATCATCAAGCCCGTGAATTTTATCAGCCTTCCTACGGGGAAAGCCGATCTGCTCAAGATAAGGCTGACCTACGTACCGCGATTCACTGGGAGCCAAACATAGAGTTCAATGCCGATGGTAGAGCTGTACTTTCTTTCTATACCGCAGATACCCCTAGTACTTATGAAGTGCGAATTGAAGGGATTCAGCTGAATGGAGAGCCGGTGTCTCAACAGTATACTTTTGAAGTGAAGGAATAGGTTGTAATTTAGAAGGAATAGTGTCGAATGTAGAATTTTGCTGAGCGAGTCATCCGAAGTCTCCGAAGTGTACAATGTTGAATGAATAATTCTTAATTTAGGCTAGATAACCCATTATCCATTACAACAGCTATGTCTAAAGACAAAACCCACGGCTGGCAAACCCGCGCCGTTCACGCCGGAGAAACACCTGATCCCG
>JAHQWA010000008.1 GCA_019634045.1 Saprospiraceae bacterium | reverse complement strand
CATAACTAAGGGTAGTGTTTAAGTCCCACCCACTAGAATCTGACCCCAATTGAAAGCGGCGATTGAAGGTAGTATATCCTGCCAGACCGAGATTGTCTTCATCATCCAAGTCTGAAAAACGATTGAGGTCGATACGACTTAGCGCCACCTCCGTTTGTAGGCTTGACTTGTCGGAAAACCGGTATTCGAATCCCCCTGAGAACAGTTGCTGTTGCATGGGCGCCGAAAGGTTTGCAACCGGCGAAAAGTCTCCTAAGGGTTGACAAGAAACGGGATCAATACCCACCCATCGATATACGCGCTCATTGGCTGTTGTTTCGGTATCTAAAATATATTGGCCATTGCCTTGGCCTACCTGAGTAAAGCGGGCAATGTAAGTTCCCAGGCTTAGATCCGTTGAGTAGAGAAGGTATTGCCCCAGACTATCCGGCCCCAAGCAAGGAAGGATAGTATCCCGAATTTCATAAGTAGCTCTCAGTTCGGCACTCCCTTCTAAGGTATCAATGGTGGATACAAAGGCATTTTCAAACTGGTCGCCAATTTGACTGAGGAGACTTTTCTCATTATCACTAAGTTGTAAATCTCCGGTGGCATTCTTACTGTCCTGCTGACTAAAGGCATTCAAATAGAGGCGAACCTTATTTTCTTGGTAGTCCAGATTGGTCGCATACATGGAGCGGAGATAGTTCTGATCGGAATAGTCAAATTCTACGATGATCCGACTGTCTTTAGTGATCAATCGCCGGAAGGTAAAGGTCAATTCTCCCCGATTGTAATCAATGATATAGTCAGCCTCCAGTCCTCGCCGCATCAATTGGCCGTCCAGCCATACCTTTTCTGTACCTGAAAGGATTATGATAAAACGTTCATTCTGACTTCCTCTCAGCTTGTAAGGACCTTGATTACCTTCCAGGGCTATTATATTATTACGGGCAAATTGCCCTCTAGCGATGGCAACCGAAGATTTGGTGTATAATCGACCATTTTCTCCATTCTTGAAAGTACTCTCAAAAGTGGCCCCTTGGAGCTTTTTGAAGTAATTCATGAAATACCCATTGGGGCGGCGTAGCTCATAATCACCGGCAGTTAGGCTGGTCGTTCCTTTTTTGAGTTGTATAAATACCTGATCAAATTCTCGAAGCTGTTGAGTATTGCCTTCGGCTTGTAGCGGTATATTCTCATCGGTAATAGCTGCTCTCAATTCAATCCCGTCCCCAATCTCACCAGCCATTTGCAGATTAAAACTGGAGTTGAGCACCAGGTCCTGATTATTTCCAAAGGAGATTCCCCTAGAGAAACTGCCCGAATAATCCAGGCCTTTGAAGTCGATCAACTGCTCATCATTTTCATAGGGATTGTACTCATAGGTGACGATCATATCATCTTCCACGCGATTCAGTTGGTTAGTGTCAATTCTGCTGACGGTTTCGTCGATGGGGTAGGGCAGTACTCGATATTCTATAGCAAGAGAATCCGGTTGGTTACGGAGCCAGTGAAATAGGCGACCTTGTATTTTGTAGTCACTGGAATCTACTCGTTGATTAGTTGTAAGAGATCGAACAAGTAAGGTGCTTTCTATGATAGGAAGGGTGTCCAATGCAAAGCCCCCTTCCTTCACCATCAATTGCTTGCTACGCAAGTTAGATAAAGGTAAGTCCTGGGCTGTGCTTGAATTCTGGAGCAGTAATAAGAATAATATGATTTGTAGAATGAACCGCATACTCGCAACAGTAATAACGGCAAATTTCAGGCCAGCGCGTATCCTTGGGCTGAAAATATGATTTTAGGCACAGAAATAGAGGATTCATGTCCGTGTTTTACCAAAAAGAGGCCATCGACACCGAAGTGTGATGACCTCTACACGATCATTTGCGCAAGAGATTTTTATGGGGTTAAGGTAATTTAGAATGTGACGGTCCTGACGCCTTGATCGGAGCCTGCATCAGAGGCCGCACTTAGGACGACTCGATTCTCACCGCGTTCGAGCGTAAAGGTGCATTGGAAGAAGCCAGTTTCCGGATTGTAGTTGAAGTTGGTAATCGCACGACTATTAACCATCAAACGAATCTGTTCGGCCGAGACGTTTTTCACCGTTGCGGTGATGGTACTTTTAGCAGCCCCTGGATTCAGCGGATTGATCGTGGGTTGCGAAAGCGACTCGATTCTGACAAAAGGTTTGTCCCCGTCAGGTTGCTTAGGCACATAATTAATTGTCCTTCTGTCATTGGCACTTCCACCATTGGTTGTAACAAAGATGGCAACGGTGGTTCGAGGATTCTGTAGCTTTACCTCAAAACTGACTGTTCCATCTTTAGGATTAAAATCAAAATCAGTTGTGGCGCTTCGATTTACGTTTACCCTGATTTGATTCTTTTCAGTGACATTCAGGACTTTGGCTCTAACCGTAAAGATGTTTTCTTGGTGCGTAACTTCTTCATCTGCTGGAGTGAGGAAGTTGACACTGGGCGGTCGTGTTCTGACAATGGGTGTATAAATGACATTAACCTGTGCTTCATCTGTTCCATTCCGGTTGCTAACCTTAAGCATGATGGTATTAGCTCCCGCTTTCAGGCCTGGAATATTGGCTGTAACCTGGTTACCATTCCAATCAAAGGCTGACACCGAGGCCCCATTGAGCAGAAGACTAATTTCTCCCTTATCATTTACATCCTGCGTAGAGGCGGTTAGTTGGACCCTATTTTCATTGACGGTAGTTCCTGTTGTAGGACTAGTAATGCTGACTTGAGGAGGTTTCGGAGGCTGGAAGTTTACACTTACTTGATCGCTTGCCCGCCCATCCTGGTTTTTGACTTCTACCTGGATGGTATTAGTTCCGGCTTGCAGAATAACCTGGGCAGTAAGCTCCTGTCTGCTCGTCTGAAACCCAAAATTGCTGATTGGTTGCCCATTTAAGGTAAACACAATATCGTTTCTACCGGCCACATTTTCTGTTCGGGCCTTTACGGTAAGGCGATTGTTTGTCGAGTTGGTATTAGATTGTGGTGCTGTTATCTGCACGGTAGGAGGAGCTTTTTGGCGATATTCCACTCTTACCTCATCCTGGGCAGATCCTCCATTATTCCGCACTTGCACATTGATGGTGTTCATCCCTGGATCTAGATTAAGATCTGCAACTACCTCCTGCCGGGAAACACTGAAGCTGAAGTTATTGATGGTCTTTCCATTTAGGAAGACAAGAACTTCTGCCTTTTGTGCAATGTTCTGCGTAGTGGCTCGAAGCCTTATGGCCTTATTATTTACCTGACTATTAGGTGCTGGGGCGTTGATACGAACAGCAGGAAGAAGAGCACTTTGTAATCGAACATTCACCTGATCTTCACTGCTCCCATCGCTATTTTGAACCTGTATCCGGATGGTATTATTCCCTTCTCGCAAATTCAAGTTGGCAGCAACGGTTCCGCGGAAGAGATTGAAATCGAAGTTACTAATGGATTGACCATTGAGGTACAATCTGAGTTCTGAACGCTTGGACACCTTAGTGGTAGTAGCACTAAAGGACACCGATGCGACTTCAGTGGTACTATTGTTGTTAGGACGTACGATACTGACGGTTGGCGGAGTACTTTGTTGATAGGTAACATTTACCCGATCTCGATCCGATCCTCGAGTGGTACTAGCCATTACCTCAATGCTATTGTTTCCACGCGTTAAGGGAATATTCGCGCTTACCTGCTGCCTAGAAAGGTTGAAACTGAAGTTGTTGGTATTTCGGCCATTAATCAAAACCTGAATTTCACTCTTACGTTGCACGTTGATCACCGAAGCGACCAATTGAATAGATGACTGGCTGCTCACCTGGTTTTGATTAGGCTGCTCAATATTCACTCTGGGTGGCTGGGCTACAATGACATCTTCGTATCGTTCGATATTTAAGGCATCTTCATCTTGACCGTCGACATTTTGAACCCTGACTACCACTTGATTATAACCTAATTGTAATGGAAGATCAGCTGTGATGGTACCATTTGAAAAGCGGAAGTCGTAGATAGCTCTGTTATTGACTTCGAGGCGGATATCAGAACGACTTTGCACGTTTTGTGTATTTGCACGTAATTGAACTCTATTATTGGCCGTTCGAAAACTGGGATTTGGACTGGTAATCCTAACCTGAGGAAGTAATACCTGGCGTGGAGCGTCATAAATGATATTAACCTCTCGTTGGTCCTGCCCCCATTCATTTTCCGCTCGCACTTGGATACTGTTGTTGCCTTGTTGCAGATTTAGGTTGGCCGTTAGTCTACCAGAATTCGAGTTGTAATCAAAAGACGAAATTCGCTGGCCGTTAGATAGCAGGGTAATTCCTGATCGTTGCGGCACATTCTGAATAGTAGCTTCGAAAGAAATCTGGGCGCTAGTGGTATTGAAAGGAGAGTTGTTCGGTCTAGTGATGGTCACTATTGGCCGCTGTCCACGTTCCAATAGGATATTGATTGATTCATCATCTTCCCCGGCACTGTTGGTGGCCACAATTCTTACGGTATTGTTGCCATCTCTCAATGTAATATTGGCCTGTAGACGCCCTGTCGATGGAGTAAACTGGAAGCTTCTTGTCTGGCCATTTACACTGAAACGAACCTGATTTTTAGCGGTGATTTCATTAATGCTAGCCTGTATTTGGTAGCTTGGGTCAGTAGTTTGTGTATTGTTTGACCTGGGTTGGGTGAACAGGATATCAGGCGCTTGTACTACGGGGTCTGGGGTAACTGGTTCTTCATAGTAGATAATTAGCTTCTCCTGAGCTGTGCCTACGCTATTGGTGGCGGTTATGATTACTTCATTTGCTCCATTATCTAGGCGAAACGGTTTGCTGAAATTTCCACGGTTGAAGGTGAAAGACTGTTCCCTGCCGTTAATGGTGCAACGAACATCTGCTGTACTCTGAACGTGCCTGATTCTTGCTCTAACCAAGCCATTAATAACAGGAGAGGTAAAGGGTAGCGTATTGGGGGTAATGATATCAATAAGGGGGGCTACCAAAGTTGACTCCTTCGGGCGAATCTTCCATCGGAGGGCAAAATTGGTATAATGATAGATATCATTGTTTGGGTCTGCCCACTGATGCCCATCCATAATATCATTACCTGAAAAAGTAAATCGGTGGCCAGCATGGATCGAGAAAGTTGGCGTCAACTCATAACCTAATTCCAATCCTAAGGAAGGCATAATTCCGATTGCCCCACCATCATTGTCAAAACCATCCGCTAGACTCTCGTAATTACCATCTAGAATCACTTCTTTTAGTTCTGTGCGAAGACTGGCTTTCGATTTTTGCTGATCCAAACCAGCATATTGACTATAGTAAGCATTTCCGTTCGCGTCTGTCTGATCAATGGTCGTTCGAAACCAATCTATGCCTAATCCTCCATAGATCGAGGCAACTACGCCGGTTTTTTCCCTAAGTCGATTTAGCGTAAGCACCCCTTCCAATCCTAACTCAAGTACGTCCGTTTTATGATTTTGGAATACGAAGCCTTGGGATTCTCCAAGGTTGGCCGGATAAGTGACATAATCCAAGTTTTGACTCCCATTCAGCACCGAATTGCTAGAAATATCAAAAGATCTAGTGGCATCGAGTCCTAGCTGTTGAGCATACAGCAGCCTCCCGCGTAGGTCAAAACTCACTGGGGCTCCTGGCTTGTAATATAGGTTCTTTCCTAGGGTCGCTCCTAAACCAAATCCCTCTGGTAAGGCTTGAACATCGCTGGACTGATAGGACAGCCCCGCGTTCAGACCGAAGGTGTAGTATCCTTGCTGTAGATTAACACTTTGTTGAGCGCTTGAGCTAGTAGGGTAGAAACCAGTTATCGCAATAAGCAGGCACCAGAACAGTAGAGTTCTTTGGGGTAGATGGGGTGAAATAGGCTTGTTTCCCATGTTGAAGAGGTTTTTAGTGTATGTGATACAATGTGGCTTGTTATTGTTAGACGTCAATTTATTGCTAATGTAGCAGTAGAGAAATAGCAGTAGGATGATGAAATATAAGGATGTTAACAATGTGTCAGCTGCGTCAAAGACTCAAAAAGCCAAGCGTTTCTTAGGGTGTGATAGCTTGTAGTTGTCTGATTATTAGTAATCTATGCTTTCCTGGTGGTGACATATACTGGGAAAGCACAAGGGATGGCCAAAAGACAGTTAAGTGTTAACAAATTGATTCCAATGCCTTTGCTTTTAACGCAAGTTTAAAGTCTTCGAAAGATAACAATTTGGATAGCTTGATATATCGAAGTATAATTTATTTGTAAAATATAGAATAGGAATGCCCTATGATAGTTGCTTTTGATTATTTTTGTGCGGTAATGTTTTGATCCTACTGCCCAAATTGCCTTACGTTGTGTCATCCCCTTTCTAAAGGCTTTTAACCATAGTTGTTTTGACATTAGACCATAGTGTATTCAATAGCCTAATAAGCATTAGGCAACTTAATTCCTTGTATCTAGTATAAGGATTAAGATTCACAGTGTGAATTGGTGTAAAGCTTTTTCTGCAAACTGTGACAACACTCAGCAAATCCCATGACTCTAAATAGAAAAGTATGCGTCAGAGACTTTTACTTAGCTTTACCCTAGTTAGCCTTTCTCTATTTGCCTTTGGGCAAGTCACCGATACTGATAATTATCGAACCTATGATGGTTCTAGCAATAATTTAGTAGAAACCGATTGGGGGGCTGTGGGGACTAACCTTCTTCGTTTGGTTCCTGTGGCGTACGTGGATAGTATATCTGCCCCGGCTGGGCCAGACCGCACCAACCCTAGAACAATAAGTAATAGCCTGTTTGCTCAGGATAGCCCTATCAATGATCCCTTGAGTCTAAGTGATTTTTGTTGGGTGTTTGGTCAATTTTTAGATCATGACCTTGGGATTACTCCTGACGGGGAAGAATCGGCCCTCATTAAGGTCCCAACGGGAGATCCCCATTTTGATCCTTTAGGAATGGGGCAAGCCGTTATTCCTATGCATCGGAACGTATTTGATCCAACGACTGGTACGGGAGTGGATAATCCGCGTCAGCATCCGAATATGATTACCGCTTACATTGATGGTTCTGCTGTTTACGGTTCTGACCAAGAAAGAGCAGATTGGTTACGCAGTTTTGAAGGAGGAAAACTGAAAACCTCTACTGGGAATCTACTGCCGTTCAATACAGAGGATGGGGAATTCTTGGCGGAAGTGACGGAAGAGGCGCCAGAAATGGATAATGCTACACGGATAAGTGAAAAATTATACGTAGCAGGGGATGTTCGGGCAAACGAAAACCCCCTGCTATTGTCCTTCCATACTTTATTTGTGCGCGAGCATAACCGCTTGTGTGATGAATTGGCTATCAAGCATCCAGATTGGAATGATGAGGCTTTGTATCAATATGCAAGAAAATTAGTAGGAGGATTGATCCAGTCGATCGTTTATGATGAGTGGCTACCGGCTATGGGAGTGGATTTGGATGTTTATCAAGGCTACCGATCGGATGTAAACCCTCAACTGACTAATATATTTACGGCAGCTGCCTTTCGTTTGGGCCATACCTTATTAAATGGCACGATCAGAAGGATAGCTGATAATGGGGAGGTGATCGAAGAAGGAAATTTATCCTTACAGGATGCTTTCTTCAATCCTTTCGTATTTATTGAAACGGGGGATATTGATCCATTTTTTAAGGGCATGGCGACTCAGATCCAGCAAAGCATGGATCCCAAGCTGATTAATGATGTTAGAAACTTTTTGTTTGGCCCTCCCGGTGCAGGAGGTTTGGATTTGGCTGCGATCAACATCAATAGAGGGCGAGAAAGAGGGTTGCCTGATTTTAATACTGTAAGAGCAGCTATAGGCCTACCAACCTATGATTTTTTCCAACAGATTAACTCTAATGCTGGCGTTTTTACTCGTCTGCTATCTATGTATGCAGATATTAACGACATTGATCCTTGGGTAGGGATGCTAGCAGAAAAGCCTATGCCTGGAGCTTTGTTTGGAGAAACAATCATGTCCATTATCAAATATCAGTTCACTACTTTGCGCGATGGAGATCGTTTCTTCTACTTAGTCGATCCCATTTTGAGTGAAGCCGATAAAGATTGGATTAAGCAAACGTCTCTGCATGATGTGATCATGAATAATACCAGTATCACGCTAATGCAGGATAATGTCTTCTCTGCCATGCCACACAGCGAAATTTGCGCCAATATGACGGCTAATATTGAAGGAGTTGTTACAACGGAATCTGGAGCACCTATTGCTGATGTGGACCTTTCGCTCAAAATTTTGGATGAAGATGCCTATGGATTCACCACTAGCTTGGAAGGCGATTACTATTTCACCGATCTATATTCTTGCCAGGTAGATGAATTAAGTATTGAGAAGAATGACTTGATCACCAATGGAGTAACGACGGTGGATCTAATCTTGATTCAACAACATATTTTAGGAATACGCTTATTACCCACACCTTACAAGATTATCGCGGCTGATATTGACGGAAATGATTTTGTATCGACTATTGATCTTGTTTTTCTAAGAAGAGCAATTTTGGGAATCGATGCTAGCTTCCCTAATGAAAATACATCCTGGCGGTTTGTATCAGCTGACTATAAATTCGCTAATGCCGAAATCCTCTAGCTGAGGACTTTCCTGAATATTTGGATTTTGCCAATATTCCTTCTGGGCAGGTGGCTGCGAATTTTATTGGGGTAAAAGTTGGCGATGTCAACGAGAGTGCTACCACTTTTGACGCGCAATTTAACTCAGGAGATTTGGATGCTTTGATGGTCTATGCTCCGAATAAACAAGTAATGAAGGGAGAAGTAGTGAAAGTACCTTTGGAATTGGGTAAAGTGAAGAATGGAGTGGTGGGATATCAGTTTAGTTTGGATTTTGATCAAACGAAATTAGAATTGGTGGATCTGAATTCCTTGAGTACGATGGTTAAAGTGGATGAGCATTTTGGTGACTTTAGGGATAAAGGAATGTTGACGACTAGCTGGAATGATCTAGAAGGCATGAAATCTGATGCTGGACTTTTTGAGATGACCTTTGTAGCGAAGGCGTCTGGTAAATTGTCGGATTGGATGACAATTAATGATGCGATGACACCAGCCTTGGCTTTTGATGAAGGAATGGAGGATATGAGAGTTGCTTTAGCATTTGCCGATCACAAAGAACCAACAGCTTTAGATCAAGATCAACTTTTACAAAATCAACCTAACCCATTTCAAGACAATACGCTAATCCCCTTTTACCTAGCCGAGGCTAATGAAGTGCAGCTTCGTGTAGTGGACCTACAAGGTCGTATTATTTATGAGCAAGCAGGCTTAATGCAGGCAGGTCATCATCAAATTCTTTTGCAAGCTGATGAATTGCGTAGTAAAGGCATGTTAATGTATCAACTTACTGTAGGAACGGATACTTATAGTAAGCGTATGGTTTTGCAATAGTAGCAGATCAACAAATTTGAAAAAGGCGTATGTTTATTAAATTTTTATATTTGCCTGAAAAACCTTAAATTCCCATATAGATGTAATCCAGAAGACCCAAAGATAGAGCCGAATTCGGAGCTCAAAGACGACTATATTCCGAGTTAAGGCTATTTTCTGGGCTGAACATATAACAAATTGTTGGAGGTAGTTCTAGCTGTCTCTAGCGAATCCCATAACATATTCAAATCATAGTTGTCATGCAAATAATTAGAGCTTTACTTGCGGACGACCACTACATCTTTATTGAAGGTCTAAAAACCGTATTGAGTCAATCCCCCCAATACCAAATAAAAGTGCAAGATATAGCGCACAGCGGGGAGGAATTGATAGAAAAACTTCAGTTAGTAAAGGCTGATTTGGTCATCACTGCACTAAACCTATCCGGAAAGGATGGTTTCGATGTCATAGAGTATATTCGCAAAGCCAAAATTCCCATCCAAGTACTAGTAATTAGTGCTTATAAAGATCCAAAGATCATTAAGACTGCATTTAAGTTAGGAGCCGATGGATTTATTTTGAAAGATCATCCTCCTGGTGAACTATATAATGCTATTGATCAAATTCATACTGGAAATAGTTATGTAGGGAAAGGTATTTATTTGAATGGAGCCAATTCGAATGGTACATCCAAGACAAAAATCCCGACACGTAAGCTAAATTTTGAGGATCGCTTTCTAAAGAAGTACAATTTAACAAAGCGGGAGTTAGAAATATTGGGCTTGATCAGTCGAGCGCTCAACAATAAGGAGATCGCTAAAGAATTGTTCATCAGTGATCAAACGGTAGGGGTTCATCGCAAAAATATCATGCGTAAATTAGGAGTTAGCAATACCGCTGGGTTGATCAAACTGGCCTATGATTACAGTCTCGTCTAGCGTAAAAGAGACCCAGGCACTGAAAAGCTAAACTGCTATATCAAAATGGGAAATAAAGCATTGAAAAACCTAGAATGAGATGACACCTATTTTTTTTTATTTTTCATTTTACATTGATAGACAGTTAATTACAGGTGTTTTTAGGCTGCGTTTTCAAAAATACCCCTTTTAGGGTATAAAGGAACCAGTTTTATATTCTATATTTGTAACGTCTTAGAAAAGACACGCTTCTTGTAAGTTCGACGACAAAATACACGAAATCAGAATAGTTACATACCGAAAAGTCAGAATTGAAAGACCTGCTCACATAGTAATGAGGAAGAGTTAAAAAACTTATTATCAAATTTTTGGTATTTATATTTTTTATGTGTTACATTTGTGCTGGTAATATTGACAAAAACAATCCCATGACTAAAAATTTACACTCCTCAAATTACCCTTCATTTTCTTCATTTATCATTCCATATAACATATCGTCATCCATCCCTATAAGTTCCTAACGGAGTTTTTCATCCATTCTTAGCGGATGCCTACGTTTCATCCTGTCATGTGGTTATAATATTCCCTGCATGTCCCATAGAAAGCTATGCGGATTCATTTATTTGACATCTTTATTTAAGATTCGTTACAATTTCGAAGATTAATAGTAATCAATATGCCTTTGTTTTTTTCGACGACCCAAACATTTAAAGAGGCAAATTGATGAGGTTAATCATTCATATAGGAAAAAATTAAGACGTTCATCTTCGACGACCAAAATGATGAACTTCTTCATAAAAAATAATCTTTCGCGTATCTGATCTTTCTTTCGCCATGACGCAACGCTTCGACGACCCTTTAGTTGCAATGGTAAAGGCCAGATAGTGAGAGGTTTGTTCTCATAATCTTATTTCTTAACCTAATTCGTTTAAGCAAATTGTAATCTTATGGAAAAAACGAATTTTACATTTGTTCGTCCTGCACAATGGATGAAGCTAGCTTTTATGTTAGTTGCTACTTTGTGTTTTGGATTGACCCCAGTTTCTGGACAAGATGACGCAGATCCAGAACCTGGTGTAGACATTTGTCTACCTCCTGCTCTAACAGTAACTGATTGTTACCAAGACGGAGCAACCCTTACTTGGTACTCTGTAAACGGAGACCACTATGAGGGCGTGAATGACCACTGCTGGTTGATCAAAGTTACTGGCGCAGGTCCAGTTCACTTTGCTGCTGCTCCAGTAATTGGTACAGTAATTGACTATCTTGGTGCTCAATTGTTGAACTCCCTTGTAGAGGTTGAAATCTGCGAAGGAGACGATGCACTTACCATTGAGCCACTTGCCGGCCATCCCGGTATCTATTCTGTTACTTACGACCTTTCTTCTGACCTAATCCAGCCTGGTACGGCTTATTGGGCGGCTGTAGCGGAAGTATGTAACCGTATGCCTGCTTATGGCAACAACTCTGTTTGGAACTTCCAAAGAGATCTTATTGATCCTTACCACATTGGTGGACCATTCGACGAAGACGAAGTTTTCGACGACTACCCATGGGACGGATACGAAGGTTACTTCAAAACTAAAGATGCTGCTTTCTCTATCGAGACTGAAGCTACTAAGCCAACATGTCCTGAAGAATCTGAAGGATATGAAGAAGATGCTTGTATTTCAGTAACTATCACTGATGGTGAGACTTGCTGGGGTGTTTACAACATCTACATCGACGGAGACATCCAAGAAGTTGACGGTGAGGAAGGCTTGAAAGCTGGAACTTACGAATTCTGTGGATACGGAGTTGGACCTTACGACGTGAAAGTTGCGATCGTTAACAGCTGTAATCCAAAAGAAAGAAGAATCGAAGAGGAAGTTGTTGTTCCTAATGGAATGGACATGGTTTCTCCTAAGATCATTGTAGCAGACTTCTTTGCAGGTGGATTGGTTGCTGATAACAACGATGACTCTGATGCTCCTGAAGACGCTGACTTAGGCGCTATGGATATTCCAGAAGGCGCTTGTTCTATGAAGTCTTACTTCTATGTCACTGGTCTTGACAATTGTGACGGCGAAATTTGCCTAAGCGATGCTATTTCTTATAGTGTTGAAGGACCAGATAATGTTGATCCTGGTACACAGGTCACTATTTATGAAGATTCTGAAGAAATCGACACTGATCAAGGCGTTGTTACAGTGAATGGCTGTGAATTCATCGTTGAGATCAACTGGGCGGTTGGCGAATCAACAGTTACTATCTGCTTGGATGATGCAGAGGAGGCAGGTTTGTCTGCACCTTCTTGTGTTACTATTACTGCTGATGTGATTGACAATGTTAAGCCTAGTATTATATCTCAGGCAACTAATTTGACAATTCCTGCTTGTGATAATATCGTTTGTGGAGTTTGGGGGTTCAATATCATTGATGGTTGTGATGATGATGTTTCTATTGACGATATTGCCTTGGAGTACGAGCCTATCTTGGCTATTGGATTTGCTTTTGAAAATATCATTAATGAAGACAATGGCTATTTTGAAGTAGTAACTTGTTTTGTAGATGATTTGGGAATCCTCGAAGCTGGCGGTCAAGGACCAGCTGGTAGAATAACAGTTACCTACACTGATGATTATGGAGATGAGTACAGTAATACGAGTGAAGTTGGTTTAGGCAAAGCTGCTGTAGAGACTGATCCT
>JAHQWA010000140.1 GCA_019634045.1 Saprospiraceae bacterium | reverse complement strand
TTGCTTTTTCCTCAGCAGACAAACTCAAATTGGAGTTGGGAGGAGGCATGGTCAATTCCTCGTCTTCTGACAGAATCCGTTGAATGGCCGCACTATTCCGTAGGCTTTTTTTTACGAAAGCCGTATGCTTATTGGGTAATTAAGGCTTTCGATCAAAATATGCCTTATGATCAATTTATCAGTTGGCAACTAGCAGGTGACATGTTACCGAATGCTAGCCGGGAACAAAAACTAGCCACAGCCTTCCACCGCAATCACCCAATGACGGCGGAGGGGGGTGCCGTAGATGAAGAGTTTCGGCTAGAATACGTCTTCGATCGAACCAATACGACAGCGACAGCGATTCTAGGTTTAACCATGGAATGCGCTCGCTGCCATGATCATAAATTCGACCCAATATCGCAGGATGAATATTTTCAGTTGTCTGCCTTCTTTAATAATGTGAAAGAATTGGGGATGACTGGGGATGATGGCAACTATGGACCTTCCTTGCTGCTTCCTGGCGAAGCTACCGAAAAGGAATTAGCAGACATTCAGGCCTTCATTGCCAACAAGAACCAAGAAATAGAACAAGTCAAACAATCCTTAGCTGAACGAGGCCAGGCCCGTAAGGTCAATCAAATCGTGCGTAGCCTTCAGCCTGATGTCTATCTCCCGATGGAAAGTCGGCAAGCCATGCCGAAAGGAAACAATGACCGGCTGGATGGCAGTAGAACAACCACTATTGCCAAGAGTGTAGAAATGATGTACGATGAGGCACGTCAAGGGCAAGTATTGGCTTTAGATGATGAATACGATGGCTTCCACATTCAGAAGGTAGGCTTATTCGATGTGCATCAAGCTTTCGCAGCAGGCGTTTGGATCAATACCGAACAAAAGGATTCCAGCAAAACTCAAGTCATCATGGGCACAGCTGGAAACAAGAATAATTTTTGGCGGGGTTGGGACTTTTACCTCAATGAACAAAATCAGCTATCCGCCCGTCTGATTCATAGTTTGCCACATAATTATATCCAGCTGACGACGAAGCAGCAACTACCTACCGATCAGTGGCACCATGTTGCTTTCACTTATGATGGCACGGGAGCAGCCAAGGGTCTGGCTTTATTTGTAGATGGGAAACAGGTCCCCGCCAGCATCGAATACGATCAGCTATACAAGAATATTTTACCCGTTCAAACCGGCAACCATAGGTTGGCCAAACCGCCGATCCGTGTAGGAAAAAGTGGACGAGCCTTTACCGGAGAAAGCGGCGTTTTCATGGGCAAAATAGATGAATTGGCCATTTTCAATCGGCTGGTGAGTCCCCTAGAAATTGGGAAGCTAGCTGGGGTGGCGGAAAAAGACCTAGCGGAAGAGGCTTGGCTTGATGATCAGGTACTTCAGTCCAAGGATTTTAATCGTCTGTACAAAGAGCGGAGTGCGGCCATACAAAAACGCATTGCGATCCTAGATACGATTCCAGAAGTCATGGTTATGGAGGAAATGCCCAGCGCTCGTACAACCTACGTACTCAATCGCGGGCAATATGACTCTCCCATGCATACCGTGGAAGCAGCCACTCCCGAAGCTGTGCTAGAATTCCCGGCGGACCTACCTCGAACTCGCCTTGGCCTCTCCAAGTGGCTTTTTAGCGCCGAAAATCCGCTCACGGCCAGAGTGGCCGTCAATCGCTATTGGCAATTATTCTTTGGAAAAGGTTTGGTAAAGACACCGCAGGATTTTGGAAACCAGGGGGCATTACCAAGTCATCCTAAATTACTGGATTGGCTGGCTGTGACCTTCCGCGAATCGGGTTGGGATGTAAAAGCGCTGCATAAGCTAATCGTCATGTCCAGCACTTACCGACAATCTTCGATTGCTGACGAAGCGGTACGAGAATTGGATCCTTATAACGACCTCCTGGCACGAGGCCCTAGTCATCGATGGCCAGCAGAGATCATAAGGGATAATGCCTTAGCTGCGGCTGGCCTACTGAACAGAAAAGTCGGGGGGGCTAGTGTAAAACCTTACCAACCGGATGGTTTATGGATTGATCTGGGCAATTTCTCACATAAATTATTGCACTATAAGCAAGATCAAGGAAAAGATCTCTACCGCAGATCGATGTATACCTTTATTCGCCGTACTTCTCCCCCACCCGCTATGACCATCTTTGATGCGCCAAGTCGAGAAGTTTGCACCATACAACGAGAAATTACCAATACCCCTTTACAAGCCTTGGTTTTACTGAATGATCCAACTTTCGTCGAGGCGGCGCGGGTAATGGCAGAACGGATGCAAAAAGAAGGAGGGGAAACACTTTCGGAAAGAATCGTTTTTGCCTTCCGATTATTCACGGGCCGCAAGCCGAATACAGCAGAAGTCAAGGTATTATCCGATCTATTTGAGCAAGAGAAGGCGCGCTTTGCCGCTGCTCCAACACAAGCACAAGAAGCCCTATCCATTGGAGAATATCCGATTGACGCAAAACTCGATCCGGTAGAAACTGCTGCCTTAGCCATGGTTAGCAGTATGATGATCAATCATGATGAGTTTTATATGAAGCGGTAAAAGGAAGCCACGAATTGGACACGGGTGCCAGAAGGAAAAGCCTTCTAGAACAATAAACTATCTATTATGTCAGCTTGCCATGAATATCGATCTTTTCAAAGTAGAAGGGAATTTCTAGCCAAATCGGCAATGGGCTTAGGGGCCATGGCCTTGGGCTCCTTGGTTAACCCGCTACAGGCTTTTGGGACTACTCCCCCGCTAGCGAATAGCAGTGGCATCTTAGGGGATCCGCATTTTGCACCAAAAGCGAAGCGAATCATCTATATGTTTCAAAGTGGCGCACCTTCCCAAATTGACCTATTTGATCCCAAGCCTTTATTGCGAAAGATGAATGGACAGGAGTTACCTGCAAGCATCCGAGGGGAGCAGCGCTTAACTGGAATGACGGCCGGACAGACTTCCTTCCCCTTAGCTGGCTCTCTTTTTGACTTCAAACAGCACGGGCAAAGTGGACAATGGATCAGCAATCTGATGCCGCACACCGCGAAAGTGGCGGATGACCTGTGTTTTGTAAAGTCTTTGTATACCGAAGCTATTAACCACGATCCCGCCGTGACCTTTATTCAAACGGGCTCACAGCTCCCTGGCCGGCCATCTATCGGAGCATGGCTTAGCTATGGCCTCGGGACTGACAATGAAAACCTACCGTCCTTTGTGGTCTTGATCACCAAAGGCAAGCAAGGACAACCCCTATATTCCCGTTCCTGGGGAAGTGGCTTTTTACCCGCCCAACATCAAGGTGTTCAATTCCGCTCCGGGAAGGACCCTGTGCTCTATCTAAATAATCCTGATGGCGTATCGGCTATGGATCGTCGTCGCCAGCTGGACCACCTCAAGCAGCTGCAGGAAATGCAGGCTGCCCAAATCAAGGACCCCGAAATCGATGCCCGGATCGCCCAATACGAAATGGCCTTCCGCATGCAAAGCTCGGTGCCTGATGTCGTTGACCTTTCGGATGAACCGGAGCATATCTTTGACATGTACGGCGAGGATAGCCGCCAACCTGGCACCTATGCCGCCAATTGCCTGCTGGCTAGGAAACTAGCAGAAAAGGGCGTGAAGTTCATCCAACTATTCCACCAAGGATGGGATCAGCATGGCAATCTACCCAATGCAATCAAAGTACAAGCTAAGGAAACAGACCAGGCTTCTGCTGCCTTACTCATGGACCTTAAGCAGCGAGGTATGTTAGATGACACCTTATTAATATGGGGTGGAGAATTTGGGCGTACAAGCTATTCTCAAGGTAAGCTGACAGTGGACAATTACGGGCGAGATCATCATCCCCGCTGCTTTACAAGCTGGATGGCGGGAGCTGGTATCAAACCTGGCTTTTCATTCGGAGCAACAGACGATTTCGGTTATAATATTACTCAAAACCCGGTTCACATCCACGATTTCCAAGCCACGGTCCTACACTTGTTAGGGATCGATCACGAGCGTTTGACCTATCGTTTTCAAGGTAGAAGATTCCGTTTGACGGATGTGCATGGTGAGGTGGTGAAGGATATCTTGGCTTAGTGCATATTTGGCCATCACACTTTGGGTCAAAAATGACACTTTTCTCTTCCAAAAGCGATCACCAGACAGGCACTAGTCCGCTACCCTGCGGGTGACTCAGGGTCACCCGCAGCGTGCAGCATAGCTTAGCGCTTCGCAGAAGTATCTTTCTTCATTATAGGTAGTCGAATCTGGGACGGGTACTTAGCAGAATGGTGGATCTGATTATGCGCCACCACTCCTTCTTTCTCATCAAAATTATTTCCTCCTGTATTTAGATTTCGAGTAAAGCGAGGGAAGTTACTACTCGAGATTTCGATTCTGATCGAATGGCCTTTCTCGAAATAATTACTAGTAGACATGGGCGTCATGTTGATCTCATACACCTCTCCTTCCTTCATAAACACCTCTTTCTCATAGCCTTCTCGATATCGAGCACGTTGGATCGTTTCATCAAGATTGTACGCTCGACCATCAGGATATACATCGATCAACTTAATAGTAAAGTCGGTATCCTTGGCATCGGAACCAACGAATAACTGGGCCTCAATGGATCCGGTTACTTCCACTCCTTCTTCTAATGGTGGAGTGGTATATACCAGAATATCACTTCTGGTCTCCATTTGTTGTTGATCGTAGGCTCCGCCTTTCACAGCATTACCCGTACAGCAAACATTTCCACCATAAGATTTGACTGGATTCATGGGGTCGTAAGTAAACTTATCGACCGCTGCTTTTACCTTTGCTGACTCTTTCAGGAGTTGCCCATCGCCGTACAGGCTATTGGCACTTCCTGCGCTGGATAGGTAAAAGGTAGTCAATTCAGCAGCTTTGGGGGGCCATTGCTCCGCCTGTTGCCATTTATTGCTACCCATGGTATAGTACTGAACGCGAGGCGTTTTCTCTTTGAAGTCATTCTTTTCCCCTTTTAGCCAAAGATCGAACCAGCCATATATCTGCTCATCATAATTTAGGCGAGCATCCCCAACACTGCGTTCTCCAACGATGGTATTCTCAGTAGCTCGGGTATAAGCACAATGTAAAGTTGGGGCAATCACTAGGTATTGATTATCCGCTACTTCTTTATCCTTACTATTATTGCGCACATGATTGAATAAGGCCAAATTCGGGCTAATCGATACATCATACCAAGAAGTAAACCAAAAACTTGGAACAGGGAAATCCATATCATCGTGATACAATCCCCCTTTATACCAATCCGGATCGTTAGGTTTCCGCCGGATCATTTTATCATATATCTCTTCCTTTCCATTGATATTTTTGATGATATCTGAAACAGGAAGATGACTAAGTGCCTCAGCCATGTCTACCCTAGGATTCTCTGGAGCAAGATCATAAAAACGCGAAATTCGGATCAGGTCTTCTTGAGTTGCACCCGGAGGGATTCTTGGCTTAAACTTATCGTGTTCTACGCCATATAACCAAGCGGTGAAAAGCATTTGTTGCGCACCGCCTCGGTACCAATTACCTTGCTCCATAAAGTCACCTACACGGCCAACACCTGCCCCATAGCCCATGGGAACCATGGCAGCATGTGAGGGGTGATCTAAGGCTGCCACTGCCATTTGCCACTCCGCGGTGGATGAACAGCCGTAGGTCCCAATTTTACCGTTACACCAAGACTGGGCTTTCATCCAACTGAAGGCATCGTATCCATCGGTTAAGGGCACCCCTAGAATATCCCACTCCCCTTCAGAGAAATAACGTCCTCGCTCATTTTGCACCACGTAGGCATATCCTCTTTTGACTGCTTCATAAGCTCTTTGTGCCGTTCGGCTGCGAATCTCTCCGTCGCCCCAGGTATTGAAGTTATAGGGAGTACGGGAAAAGATCACTGGAACTGGCTTATCCGTTTTGGGGCGATAAATATCCGTACAAAGCCGGACCCCATCACGCATAGGCATCATTACTTTTTGATCAATAATAGCCTCTGCTTCTAATTTTTGCCAGATAGCTGGCTTTTCCTGGGCAGAAAGGACCGAAATCCCCAGGGCAAGGAATAGGATAAATAATGTGTAAGTTTTTTTCATTGTCTAAAGTGCAATATTGGTTAGAGCGTTTAGCTAGAGTTCAACTTCCTCTAGAAATACGCGAATAATATTACTAACAGAATCAGCATACTTAGGTAGGACTTTCATACGATTCCATTCTGGGTGATCCACAAATTTCTTCCAGTTGGCATCACGGGCTTCCATAGAGTCAAAAGCAATCATATAAACTAAAGCCGGCATTTCCGGTCCTGCGATGAGGTTGCCGAAGAATACGGGGTCTAATCCTGTTTCTAGGAAAACGGGCAGCTCCTCGTCATTAAACATGCCTACTTTGCGGGACACAGCGTCATCATTATGGCCTTCGTATATTCTTAATTCAAAGAGTTTTCTAGAGGCTTCCGGTTCTTTTAGCGCGGGCATACCACTGAAAGCCTGCATGAGATAAGTATTGTAGCGGGTATAAACTTTGTTGGCAGATGAAATCTTCCTATACGCTGCGCTCGCCTTTTTGAAGACATTATCTTGATCTAATTTGTTCTGCGCCTTGAGCATGTGATCGAAGGAAGCATATGCCAACAACAGATACATCTTACTGGGCTGGCTCATCCCCATTTCTCGAAAGGCGATCACCTTTTTCACGCCAGCTCTCTTTAGGGCAGGTACCAGTGTATCCTTCACATAGGGCTGAAAAGGGCCACTCTTACCAAAATTCATAGTATAGACTCTAAGCTCTAGGATTTCTTGCTCAGCCATATTACTCAGAGTTTTCGTGTTGGCCTGTAAGGTAGTAGATGAAGCTAGGGCACCTATGGCAGATGCAGCGATAAATTTTCTCCTTTTCATAAGTTGTTTTTCGTTTTATGCTTACTCAAGAAAGTAATAATTTTTAGCAATGTAAAACGAGAGGGTGACTGAATTTGACCATTTCGGCTAGTTCTGGGCTTAGGCCAGTGGATTTTCTTGCTTAAATCACCGATCACTCAAACCCCAAACACTTTAGAGTATTAAAGGCAGCATTATCTCCTCCATTTTCCAGCAGCAAATCAAAGAAGCTTCTGATAAATCAACTATCTTGAGCCAAACTTAGCCTTCGTATGAAAAAATTCGGCCTCAGCCACCACTGGTTGATCTTTCTATCCTTCGTGATCGCCATCCCCGCCGGCATATTTTTTGGTGAACAACTCAAGTTTCTGGAATACATCGGTACGGCCTTTATTCGTTTGCTCAAAATGATTATTGTCCCGCTGGTCACCTTTTCCATCATCAACGCCTTGGCGCGCTTTGAGCAATCGGAGGAATTGCGTAGAATTGGTTGGAAGACGCTAGGTTATTTTATGATTAGCAGTTTGGCTGCTATCGTGGTCGGTTTGCTACTGTTCAATTTCATCAATCCAGGCCTCAATGTAGATTTGCCGGTAGGTAGTGACAGCGAATTGTCATTGCAAGTGAATCGCCCATCAGGAATACTGGAAATATTAGTCAATATCATTCCTAGCAACCCCATAGAGGCCTTAGCCAATATGAATATGCTTAGCATCATATTCTTTTCCATCCTTTTCGGCATTGCGCTCACGCGGGTAAGCCCGAAGATGAAGGAGAATTTTCTAGGATTTTCAGAGAGTGTCTATGAGGTAATGATTGTGATTACCAATTGGGTGATTGCCTTAATTCCAATTGGTGTTTTTGGCTTAGTGATTAAGGCTATTAATCAGACTGATGTATCCTTCTTCAAATCTGTCTTTTGGTATATTATTACGTTGGGGACCGCTCTGGTCATCGTATTTTTCATCGTGCAGCCTTTGTTCCTTTTTCTCTTTACGAGGAAGAATCCAATCGTTCATCTACGACAGATGGGGGATGCAGTGATCACGGCTTTAGCCACTTCATCCTCCTTAGCCACCATGCCGGTGAGCATGAAATGTGTAGAAGAGAACGCTGGTGTCCCGAAAAAGATAACCAACTTCATTATTCCGCTGGGTGCTACCATCAACATGGACGCCAGTGCGGTCTTTGAGGCCGTTGGTGCGCTCTTTATTGCTCAAGTGTTGGGCTTCGAATTAGGGTTTACGCAACAATTTATTGTCGTATTTACAGCTTTGTTGGCTTCGATTGGAGCCGCGGGCGTGCCGTCAGCCGGTATAGTGGTCATCTTTATTGTCATTGAAGCTATTGGCATTAAAGGATCTGCCGCAGACTTCATTATCGGCGTGATCTTGGCAGTAGATCGCCCACTGGATATCATGCGTACGGCCATTAATATTTATGGAGATACGATTGCGGCCGTGGTCGTTTGGGAAAGCGAGAAGGATGCAGAGGACACAACTATCAGCTAGGAGGTAATAAGGAGTTTAAAGCTCAACTTTTCTTGGGCTACTCTGTTGTCATTTTGAAAGATAAAATCAAGCCCTTACTTTTGTCCGAAATAAAAAACAGCGGAAATGATCACTTTATTATCACCAGCTAAAACACTAAACTTAGATCCTATTGAGACGGCAACGCATAGTGTTCCCCGCTTAATGGCTGATACGGAATCCTTGGTGTCCGTTTTGAAAAAGAAGTCAGCTCGCCAGCTGAAGAATCTTATGAAAGTCAGTGATAATATTGCCGCTCTAAATGTTGAACGTTACCAAAGTTTTGCTACTCCCTTCACTCCAGAGAATGCCAAACCTGCCGCTCTAGCCTTCAAGGGAGATGTTTACCTCGGATTAGAAGCGGAAACTTTTTCAGCTGAAGAAATGGAGTTTGCACAGGATCATATTCGGATTCTATCCGGTCTGTATGGCGTACTCAAACCACTTGACCTGATGCAGGCTTATCGTTTGGAGATGGGTACTCCGCTTAAGAAAGGACGAAAGAAAAATCTCTATGAATTTTGGGACCGTCGCATTACGGATCTCATCAATGCCGACCTCAATGAAAGTGGTGGTGATACGATCATCAATTTGGCCTCCAAGGAATATTTTCATGCTGTCAAGCCTGCTTTACTCCAAGGTAGATTGATCAATCTTCACTTTCGTGAAAATCGCAATGGCCAGTACAAAGTCATTTCTTTCAATGCTAAAAAGGCGCGGGGCAGAATGGCCCACTTGATCGTGAAAGAACGGGTAACTTTAGCAGAAGATTTGAAGGAGTTAGTTGCTAATGATTATTGCTATAAAGAAAGTATGTCCACTGAAACAGATTGGGTTTATACGATTGACTAAATTGATACCGGCAGAATTCACAGCCTCTATTAGGTCTTATCTAATGCATCCATTTCTTTGATCTTCATTTGCATAATTACTGCTATTGAATGTGCACGTTCTTTCGCCAGTTTACTCTTATTCCCTTGAAATAGACTATCTACGGTTTCATTGAAATAGTCCAGCCAGAGGTTAAAGTGTTTAGCGGTGAGTCCATGCTGGTCATGTAAGCTGAGGTGCTTTAGCATGGTGTTTCGTTTGTATTGACCAGTGAGGAACAAAACGCTTTCCCAAAAGTCGCACAGAATATCAAAATGTTCTTCCAGGTGATCGCCTTTGACATTTTCAAATAAATAGGCCATCCGGTCATCATGTAAGAGGCGATTATAAAAGGCTCTTACCAGTAGATCAATATCCTGTCGGTTCTGTATATCCCCCTTTTCTGCTGGCATGATGGATAGGTTCTTCTATTTTGATCGAATCAACAAATACGGGGGAGTTGTTCTCCCACCAGCATACTTACTACTCTCCTACCCCCAATTTTACTTTGTAAAACGACCTGTCGAGGATGTTCCTCTACCACTTCACCGATCATGGCCGCTTTGCTTCCATTTGGCAAGGTTCTCAATTGTTCGAGAACAGCATCAGCCTTGTCCGCGCTTACTACCGCAATAAAAATGCCTTCATTGGCTACGTATAATGGATCTAGTCCCAGCATTTCACAGGCCCCGTATACTTGCTCATCCACTGGAAATGCTTTTTGCCAAAGCTCGACCCCTAGGTTGCGATCGCGGGCTATTTCCGTTAGTACGGTGGCGATCCCCCCTCTTGTCGGATCCCTCAACAAATGTAGATCCTGTCCAAAATCATCCAATAGCGCCTCCACCGTATGGTTCAGATTTGTAGTATCACTTTGTATGTCTGTTTCAAACTCCAATCCTTCCCGCACTGACATAATGGCGATACCATGAGTAGCAATATCTCCACTCACAATAATCTTATCCCCAACTTGTACTTGATCAATACTAATATGGGCCTTCGGATGAACTTGGCCTAATCCAGTGGTGTTGATGAAGATCTTATCCCCCTTCCCTCGCTCTACCACCTTTGTATCCCCAGTAACCACATGAACATTGGCTTCTTGACAAGCAAAACGAATAGCTACCAGCACATCCCAAAACTGCTGCATAGGTAAGCCTTCTTCCAAAATGAAACTCAAGGATAAAAAACTTGGAATAGCTCCACACATGGCTATATCATTCACGGTACCATTCACCGCCAATTCCCCAATGTTCCCGCCAGGAAAGAAGATCGGAGAAATCACAAAACTATCTGTAGTGAAGGCTGTCGTTCCTTCCAGCTGCAAGAAGGCACCATCATGACGCTTGTCAAGCCAATCGTTTTTCAACAAATCAAAAACGCCACTATCCAACAACCTATTCGTCAATATTCCTCCACTCCCATGTCCCAAAGTAATCACATCGAAGTCAAGCTTCGGCATGGGACATTGCAGTTGCATCCGGATCTTCTTCTCCTGCTTTGTAGACATACTGGTTTTTATAGCGAACTTGGCTAGCGTTTTCTGCGGTTGGTCAAAACCCTAGACAACTTCAACGTTAAGAACACTTTAAGGTACGTTTTTAAGAACAATCAGGCAGTGATTCTCCGTTTGAATCCGTTCATAATGCAAATTTTGGATTCCAAAGAGTTTATTCCTAATTTAAGGATGAACTTTATCTTATGTACTTCTATCGAATAAGTTGCTTACTTCTACTCTGTCTTTCATTTTCCAGCTTGATTGGCCAGGTCAATGTAGCGATTATGGGCAAGGTCAATCAGCCGGTCGACACGCTTGTTACGCTCATTGTCCCACCTGTCAGTTTGGGTGGGGAATCCAGCACGGTCACTACCCGCTTATCCGACAAGCTTGAATTTCGTTTTACCATAAGAACTAATATCACAACTCCGGCTGTGATTTCTTACGGTGGGTTCAATATTCCCATCTTCATTGTACCGGAACAATCTTTTTCCCTCGAATTTACGGCCGATCAGAGGGAACCCCATAACCTACTTTTCCGGGGAAAGGGCGGAGCGGACAATACTTTTCTCCATCAATACATCCAGTTTCTCGCAGCGGAGACACCACCGATAGATTCCAGCGTACTGGGACGGACCACCGCCAAAGAATACCGAAGGCTGATGGATCAAAACCGAATAGCACGGGAACATTTTTTGGAAAATCACTCCCAGGTCGCAGATCTGGAAGTGTCTCCACAATTGCTACAGTGGCTTCAAAATGATATCACTTATACTTACGCGACGGCATTGCTGAGGTATCCCTCCGTCTTCCGAGACTTCCATCATGGCACCAAAAGCCGAAATCCTTCCAATGCCTATTATTCCTTCCTGGAAGGCATCCCGTTCAACAATCCTGACGCCATTTTACAGGATAGTTATCAGCGATTTTTAGAGTCTTTCATCATCCATAAGCTGGAAAGACCGATGAGTTGGGAATTGCGGACGGGTGGCGAACGCCAATATGCGGTTCTGAGTCGCTTTTTATTTGGGCCACCGCTTTACTACATGCAGTCGCTCGTCTTCGAGCGCACCTTAAATTGGTTGGTTGACCCTGATTATATGGCTAAGGAATACCGGTCATTTATGGCATCAGAAGCGCCGGCATTGTTGAAGCAGAAGTTAGAGAAGCTGCGAGAAAATCCTCCCAAAGTCTATTCGATAAAGTCCTTTTCCATCATTGGCAGCCCGGTCTTGGGGGAGGTTTTCCAATTTCATACGGGTGACCGACCTGACTCCTCCTTCTTCCAGGGGCAACCAACGCTCTTGTACTTCCATAACCGGCGTATTTCTCGCGTTGATTTTATCATCAGATATCTCAAGAAACTGAGCCGGAACTTGGAAAACCGCCGTGATATAAATATCTGCCTGGTGGATGTCAATACTAAGCTCGAAGCGTGGCAAAGCATCCACAGCAAAAATGGGTATGCGAACCATCCTTTCACCCATTTGTCAATGAATTATTTTGACGAACTGTTCGACCCAAGGATCGAGCAAGGTACGCACCCAGAGATACTTATCGTAGATGCAAACGGCATAGTCACGGAAACACTGGATTGGAAACCGCCGGTAAAACAAGTCTTGGCGATCATCGACGACCTGGAGTAAACTACAATTTCTAGGAAATAGAACTACTGTTACTCATAATAAAAGCCCTTCTAGAACAGCTTAGCTCTACCAGGGCTTCCTAGCTTTCTTTGAGCGGACACTGCCAAGTCAATTTTTAAGGTGCCACATCTTCTAAGTACAGTGGCTTTAAATTGACATTCTTTTCCACTAGATCGATAGCTCTTTGCGCCTTCCAGGGGGTATGCAAATTAATCTTTACCTCTAGATTACTAATTTTCACCACTGAGCCATAGGTATCCAGTGGTGTGGTGACAACCGGTATGGCACGTTTTGCAAAGAAATCTTTGCAGGGAAGTCGTTCGTACATATTCCGAGGGCTGCGGCCATCTCCTGTTATGATAGCACCGGATATCGGAAATTCTTCAATCCCCTTTTGGGCACAGATCATTTCGATCCGTTGGACGGCTTTACAGAGACGGTTGCTACTCACCACAAGCAAGGAGTTCTTTTCTTTGGCAAAATCGTGATTAGCCACCAGGGACCCCGGTATTATATTGTCTACCTGATTCGTTAAATGCGACTCATTTAGAATGGTAGTTCCATAGACCGCTTTGCGAATCGAGTGCATGATCGGATTACTCAGGCTTTTATCATATGGAAGAACACCGAGTAGTTGAAGGTTCTTCTTTTTCAGCCAGCCACCGACATAATGCTCGACTTTCTCTATTTTCTCCGGTAGCACCTTATTAATGATCACTCCTACTATGGGCACTCGCTGTCTTTGAAAAACACACAGACTCATAGCTAGGCGATCGATCGTTTTACCGATTCCTCCTTCTACGATCATAACTACCGAAGCACCTAACATCTTCGCTACTTCAGCATTGGAAAGGCCGACAACACTCCCTACACCAGGGTGTCCGGTTCCTTCATAAATGACAAAGTCATGATCAGCGGACAGCACCTTCGCCGCTTTGGAGATACGTTCACGATAATTAAAGGCACTGGGATCATCCAGGTAGGCAGCAGTAGCACCTTGTCCCAAGATAACAGGACTATGAATCTGCTCTTTCAGGTCGAAGCCAATGATCTTGGAAAAGAGCAAGGCGTCTTTGTCCACTTTTAAATCACCAAGGTCCACAAATTGTTGTCCAACGGGTTTGCAGTAACCGACATTAATGCCCTGGTTTTTCATAGCCATTACTAGGCCGAGTGTTGAGGTAGTTTTACCAATATGTTGGTTTGTAGCCGCTACATAAATGTTTTTTGTCATGGTCTTATCGAATTAAGGCTATTTGCCATGGTACTGGGAATTAGCAATATTATGGGATGACCAATAGCTTTGAATAAGCTAAGTACATTTTGGCGTACGTATAATGGGTAGTTTATCTCAAATCAAAGGAGTAGATAACAAAATTTAAGATAGCCAGGTTGAAGGCAATTGGTTGTAATGGCTACCAAATATATGTAATTCAAATGGGAAAAGCACTACCCCCCAGATTTTAGCTGTGCTTAGGCAGGATCTTAGACTTATTGGTTCTCAAATCATTTATTAGTTCAGCTGGTAAGTATGTCTTTATGGGCTATCTGTAAATCACAATCTCTTTGACACTCACACCAGAAACTTGCTTAAGAAAGATGCGGTAGATACCAACCGGCATAGATCGTAAGTCCAGCGTTAAGTGGTCCCGATCGCCCGTCATGCTTAGCTTCTTGATGGACTGTCCCGTTGAATTAACAATCCATAATTCATCTCCCGCTTGCACTTCTTGCTTTTTCCAATCTAAAAAGAAGAGGCCACGACTTGGGTTGGGATACAAAGTCCACTCATTCTGAGTCGAAGCCTGACTCGCAGGTATAGTAGGGCCATAAAATTCTTCTCCCTCTCCCTGAGTTGGTATAAAAGGCGGCAATGGAAAGTCAATGGTGCCTTCGGAAACTGTAAACGGCACTTCCAGTTGGAAAACATAGGTGCACGACTGGGCATCCATAAGCGTAATTTCATGAATACCACTTTTCGCGTTTAAGAAGAAAGGACTTTCTTGAAAATCCCCATCATCCAAGCGGTATGAATAGGGTGGAAATCCTCCTTCTGCTAGGACTTCGATATCTTTTTCATCTATATGATAAGTAGCCGTCAAGCCCTTCACTTCGACAAATTGTTGTGCGATTTGATCATTTCCGTAGCGAAGGTAAACGGTAAAGACGCCAGGAGACAAACCACTGAATATCGGACTAGATTGAAAATCAACACTATCTATACTATAAAAGTATGGACCATACGTTTGCTCCATAACCAGTACATCTAGTACAAGCGATCCCGCTTGTAGACATGTACTATCACTGGTGACTAAAACTTCCCAAGTTGGTTCTGGTGTATCTAGTATGATATTCAAGGAGCGATTTGGCCACCAAAGATCATCCGGAAAGTGAATATTGAATTCTATATCATCCAAAAGCACGGAGGTCTCTCCTCCATGTCGATAACTCAAACGGCCTTCGTTAATATCGAACTGATTGAAAGTGCTTCCGATATCCAAAACGCGATCGTTGAGAATTAGCTCACCATAGGCCGGTATCTTCGTTAGAATATAGATGATATCCCTTAATTCTGTTCCTTCAAGCGTCGTTTCTAAATTATTGGTGGTAATAGTTGCTTCCGATGCCAAAGCCATTTGCAGATCAATCGAACGGTAATTGGCTTGCCCAAGCAGGGTATCAAAACAAACGTCCAAACTCCAACGCTCCAGTAAGCCAATGCCCCCTTCAATATCCTGGTTTGAAAGAAACAACTCCCAATCTCCCGTCGCTATCTCACCGGCGAAATTGGCGAAGGGGTCAATGGGTTGAACGGTTTCACTCACATCAAACAAGGTGGGTTCATCGCAGAGGTTTAAAAACTCTGTGGCCCCAAATAGGGCATCATCATCAAAACTCATCAAAAAAGTCTCATTGCCGCAGCCTCCCAACAACAAAGGTCGCTCAAAGAGTTGAATACCAGTGCCGGAGGGTGAGATTAAGCTTCCTGTAACTTGGTCTACATTAGGGTGATAAATTCGCATATTATCCAGGCCAATCCGACTGATCGGCCACTCTTGATCAATAGTGATTTTTCCAATTGCAACACCATCGGTTTCGAAACCGAATACAGATGGATTGTGGGTATTAGTAAACGTCTCGCAGTGTGGCTCCATATGCTGGAAGGCATAGGCCTTGCCGGGGATACCAGCGGCACAATCATTCATGCCAGTGACTCGCCAATAGTAGATCGCTCCATCGGGGATGTTCAGCAGTTGATACTTCGTCCCTTCAACTATCTCACTGACGAAGGTAGTATTGCCGAAGGTGGGCCTGGTCGCTACTTCCACCAGATATCGATCCGCTCGGTTAGTCTCAAACCATTCCAAAAACACCGTATTTTCATCGATTTTAGTTCCGTCATAAGGCTGCATCAAGAATGTTAAGCCCGGCCCCAGCTTCTTTTCCAAAAGCAGCCCCGTAGTGAATTGCCCATTGGTACTCACCAAGGTGATACTAAGCGGATAAAATGCATTAACGAGAGATTCCAAACCGGTCAAACGCATGCTGACCGCTTCTGCGGGTGCGTTGATTTCAAATACAGCTTCTACCCCATTGGGTAGACCATCTACATTAAAACTAATTCCCTCGGCATCAATAACGGCACCTTTATGAAACAGGATTTCCATCGTATCCTGACCAGCACATATCTGGTGGTAATAGGATTCTGCATACCAATCTCCTCCTAAAATTTCAATATTAAAGTCTTCTTCTTCGACCAGTCGGCCTTTCGGTGCTTTCACGATAAATGAGAAGCGATCCTGCGTTCGGCTGGTTATACTCGGCAAATAAGTAAGCTTCTCCTGATTAATATCTAATTGTGTGAATTCATCACCAAGCTGTATCGGTTGATTATTCAACATCAGGTTCCCACTACTAGGCGGTGCCGTAATCACGAAAATGAGTTCGTCTAGTTCTGCTTCAGAAGCGTCTGCTTGCAAGAAATTGGCGTTGATAGTGGCGTTCTGTCTTGGGTATAGCCAAAGCGTTTGATTTCTGATTAAGGAGAATTCCTTCGGCTGATCATTGAAGGAACAAATCTCTACCTCTAAATCCTCAATCACCCCTTCCAGCGCCGTGGTATTGTCCTGGAATTGCAATTGCCAGGTACCCATGGCAGGAAGATTCTCAAACACCTGAAAAGGCTGATAGGGTTGATAGATTCCCGCGATAGAATAATAAAAATCAGGTTCGCAATCAGTGCTAATTTCGTTGTATGCTTGTGGGGCATTGTCAGCTAGTCGTATCAACAAATGATTACCTGCACAAGCCGGTTCTTTTAATAAGGTCGCCGCATTACCGCTAGGCGAAACCATTTTGAGGCTAAGCTGATCAGGGTTCGGGTACAGCATTCTTAGTTTAGATATACTAATCTGGCTGACATTTTCCTGTTCCTCCACCTCAAAGCTCAGCACCCCATCCGTGAGTTGCTGCAAATCCATGCCTTCAAAGCTAATGGTACGGCATTCTTCAAATCCAGTCCTGATCAGCCTTCCTTCGGAAGGAATACTGGCTCCACAGGTACCGATAGCTGACACGCGCCAGAAATAAATCTGTTCCGGTAAGGCTCCATCCCAAGTAAACATCGGTAAGGACAAGGTATCGCTAACCAATGGCTCATTGAAACTGTTATCTTCGGCAATCTCCAGGATAAATCTTGACACGACACCAACCGCTTCCCAACTAAGCTCAAAGACATCTGGATTAACTGTTGCGCCTATTGCTGGGCTGGTCAAAAGCGGCGTTGCTGCCCCAGGAATCACCACTAGATCCAAATCAAATGGCTGGCTTACCTCCCCAAAAGTAAAGTTGGCCTGAAAACCGACATCCCCTGATTGTGCTAGATCACCAACTTGACTAATCTCAAGCCTGATTTCTCCAGAAGACTGAAGAATCGTCGGATTAAAACTAGCTTCTAATCCCTCTGGCAAACCGCTAACACTAGGGACCACCTCTATCCCATCGGCCGCTAATTCCACCATAAAAGTGTAATCAGCTCCATCTTCTCCACAAATCACCCGATTAGCTTCTGTCAGGCTAATTTGTGTATCTACAATTTCTATATCTAGCTGTTCGCTTAAAATCCAACCGCGATCGGACCGAACACTAAAACTAAAGGAATCCGCTGCTCCCTGGTCTCCCATACTCAGATACTGTAAGGCTCCTTGGTTAATTTGTGCTTGTGTAAAACTAGCACCAGTAGCCAAGAGCTGACCATCCAGTAGGAGTTGACCTGCTGTTGGCAGAGCTAGGAGCGTATAGATGACCTCCTCCGGGCCACAACAACTGCTCGCCGCATTCAGATAATTGTCTGTAATTGGTCGAGTGTCATTCGCTATGGCTGGAAAAGTTGAAGCATTTAAAGTTATGTCCTTATTGATAGTTGGCAAATTCGAAGAACGGAAAGCTGTGATTGGAGTACTTGCTCCTTCTCCACACTCATTCATCACCGTGACCCGCCAGTAGTACACCAATCCTTTTGTCAAGCCCTGAAAAAGGTAAAACTCATCTTCGACTTCGGCTGATAATACGGTCGTCGATCCAAAGGCCGGGCTGGTTGCTAATTCGACTTTAAAAGCCGTTGCCTCTTCGACCACATTCCAATTGAGCAACACGTTCGGACTAAAGATCTCCATTCCACTGGTTGGCGAGAACCAGGAGGGCAAAACCGTTGGTGGCCCTTCCAATTGTAAGGGTACATTGAGTAAAATCTCGGTATCACCACCCGTGAGTTTCAATTTTAGTTCGCTAGTCCCCACCGGTACATTTCCTGCTTCCAATAGGGCAAGGGTGATAGACCCGTCAGCGGCTAGGATAGGATTGGATAGTTCCACCTCTGTACCGATTGGTTTTTGCAATACTTCTACCGCAAGATCGGCGGAAAACCCCCAGGCAGGTTCAGCCGTTATATCAAAAGTCAATACACCGAAATGCGTACAAGCGGTTTGTTCGCTTGGACTTATCTCCACAGAAACGGATGGTGGAGGCAAATCCATGATCATAAAATCATGGTTGGATATATCGAAGAAGATATTGTCTACTGCTTCTATTTTTATTCGATTCTGCGTACCCGGTAAATTCGGTACGATCAGGCTGAATTGGCCATTATTGGGCACTTCCTCGGCTAGCACCATAGGAAATGTCTCTCCCCCATCCTGAGATAACAGGATATTCACCTTTTGGCAATCAATAGGCTCTTGGTCCGTATTGGCTACATCCCACACAATGTTGACCGTTTCGCCGATGAACCAGAATTCTTCTTCCTGTGTTGGCTGGGTCACGACAAAGGGTCCCGCTTCTTCACTGAAAATGACAATCATCTCATCATAATCGGAGATGCCTACGCCTTCATGATTATCTCTCACCGACAACTGGAAATGTGCTAGACGGCTAACGGAGGGTAAGACCTCCCAAATAGGGTCTACATTGTTGATGAGAAAATTCTTGGCCGGAATCATTCTAGTCGGCGAGGCGGTGGGTGGATAGGATCTGAAAACAGGCCCTTCCGTATACTCCGGGCGTGGCGGGTGTTCCACCAGCTCCCTATCAAATTGTTCCCAATTATAGAGTAGTGGATCTCCATCTGCATCAAATCCGGTTCCTTTTAGTTCGAATGGTGTTGAGATGGGGATCGTATAATTCGGCCCTGCGTTAACGGAAGGCTCATTGTTATCTAATTCTATATTTTCGACGCAAAAGGCCGTTACACCAGATCGAACGATCCGGCTAATCGTTTTCAGGCTTTCGTTGTGAAAGTAGTCATCGGGAAGCGTCTGCACATTCGGCTCACAAAGTCCAGCATAACTCATGATTGTAGATCCACTACCCGGTTCGAATGCTGATTTCTCCGTCAAATTACAATCCGAATTCTGCGTGTGCTTGGCACCAAATTGATGACCTAACTCGTGCAAAACAATCAAGTCAAAGTAATACCCTTCGGGAATATCCATCCCACTCACTCCCTTTGCTTTGCGAGAATAATTACATAGAGACGAGATAGAAGCTAAGCCTCCAAAGGTGGTATTAAATAAATGGCCTATATCAAATTTACTGAGGCCAACATACTGAGCTGCAGTAGTTTGGTTTTCCTGGAACATCGCCTCCTTGTCCCCCTCTGTATAGGGATCCGTCTCTGGGTCTAGAAAAATCATACGCGTTGTATTCTCCACCAGACGCAAGCGAATCGCTAATTCTGTTTCAAATACGGCATTGACGTGCAAAAGGGTTTCATTGAAAGCCGCCATCACATCAGTAACCGTACCTCCATGGTACTGCGCATATTCACCAGTAGAGCCAATCACCATATCAAATACACGCAAATTAAAACCACGGCCTCTCCCATTTGATTTTGGAGTGACATCCAGCTCATCATGATCATGATCTCCAGCCAAGGCACAAAAAGGGCCAAAATGAGCTTTTGCCTTCAGGTCTTTTACCGTTGACAATCGATAAACTTCTTCTTGTTTATTTTTTTCTTTTTCCAGCAGGAGACGTTTCCCAGGCCAAAGGTAAATGGCCCGGATTCCCTTGTGAGAAACGGAAAGCCGAAGCTCTCGATCTTTATATCCCGGGACCACCCCCCTGAAGCTTTTGATGCCGGGATAACGGGCACTGAGTTCCGGACTGAAACTACTGTGTTCGTTAAATACCACTTCCACCAGTTCTTCACCGGGTAGCGGTACAATTATTTTTTTATTGGGAAGAGTATCGCGAAGCAAAGCTTCACGCAAGGCAGGAAAATCTAAGGAATAAAGACCAGGCTCTGTCTTCTCTACTTTCCAGTAAGGTGCTTCCAGGATTGTCGTCCCTTGCCCTTGCAATTGTAAGGCAAAAACGACACATAGTACAATGAGTATTCGCTGTCCCATGGGATGACCGTTCACGATTAGATGTTTGTTGATTTCCACACTTGGTCATTTCTACTTACTCCCCTCAAGTCAAATACTCAAAGTGAGATAAGCTAACCAATAGTTGCTGTTCTTAAAAAGTATTTTCATTCCTAATGTACACCAGGGGAAAAAACTGACAATTTTGTGTTGCTGGGTTTAGATTTTTCACCAAATAAAGCACATCATGATCCATTATCTTTGACTGCTTCACTTGTCTTAGTGCTTGTATTCAGCCCATGTAATACCACCTATTTGTCATATTCGGGGTAGGAGAACTCTATTTTTATACTAACTGATATTGGTCATTTATACGCGCCATGTTTCGAAAAGATACGTGGGAAATGTTAATTTTTCAGCCATTCAGCCCACTTGATAAGGGGATGGGGTGTACAGAAAGCCCTTTGTGTTTTAAAAATCGAAGTACCCCCTTCCCGCCAGCCAGGTGCCCCGCCCCAATAGCGACAAAGGTCGCTTGAGTTTGGCAGAGTTCGGCAATGCGGTCAGCCATTATGCGATTGCGGTCAAAGATGAGGAGCTTGCGAAGTCCTCCGGCGCCAGCCCTCGTAGCTTTGTAGATGCGGATGGGATCTCCAGCAGCATAGAGTTCCCCTAGTTTCAAAAGTTGCCGGCGGTGGCTCCCGATCTTCTCCGTCATCGTGCGTAGAGATTTCAATTGATGTTTCAAAGGAATCTTTTCCAGCAAGGCCAGCTGCTCCGCCAAGGTCTCCACGCCTAGACATTCTTTATCCTGAGACTGCGCATAGGTCGAGAGTTGTTCATCCAATGACATGGGCATATCTTTCGCTAAAAGTTGCTCATTGATGAAGTTCAACACAAAAAAAGGCGGCAAGTATTTCATCGAATCTAAATTCAGACCAAAATACCTGTGGAGCGCCTTTTTCATGCGGCGATAGACAGAAGGATTATACAAGGTATCCAATGGCGGACTTGCCAAAGAGATTCGAGCAGTACCTGTTCCATCTGACGGCAATTCATCAAGCCGAAACTCCGTGGCCAAAGCCTGACATTGATCTATGCAAGCATACAGTTGGGGCAAGGCACTGAAGGCTAGCTGATCCCGAACATGCATCGTCCCAAATAGAAAGGAAGGCGTTTTTACGGCACCTCCACTTATGCCCCACAAAAGGGTTCTTTTACTCTTTTTCATATAGGCCTAAAGTAATTCGGGTCATTGCTGTCCCAAACAGCAATGACCCGAAGCGCTTCGCTCAGTGGTAAACTCTAATTTTGTCTACTCATATTTATAAGGAAGTACTTTGCTGTCCTTAACAGTGCTCAAAGTCATCAAAGTTTTCAAGCGTTCAATTTCTTCGATCTGAGAAAGTGTTTTGAATAACAACTTTTCGTAAGTAGGAATATCTTTACAAACGATTTTGATCAAGAAATCCGCCTCGCCAGTAATGATATAGCACTCTGTAATTTCTTCAATTTCCTTGATTTTCTCTAGGAAGTGATTCAGCGCATTTTCTTTTTGCCAGGCGAGCGAAACAAGCACAAAAGTTTTGACATTAAGTCCGATTGTCTGTGGGCTTACTTGAGCATGATAACTCTCGATCACTCCTGACTGCTCTAATTTCTTTACACGCTCAAGGGTCGGTGCGGGTGATAATCCAATTTTTTTTGAAAGGTCTAAGTTGGTTATTTTACTATTGTCCTGTAATATTTTTAGGATCTTCAGGTCAATTTTGTCCAATTTGTTTTCTGACATCGCTCATTGGGTTACTTAATAAAATTGTAAATCGCTCAAAGTTCTAAGCAAAGAAAACAAAATACAACCGGATTTACAATATACCGTTCAAAATTTTCAAAAACCCCTCTTTTTCAGGCTTATTTACAATAAAATTTCCCAAAAGCTAATTAAGGCGTCCTTCCAGAGGGAGCCCATAAAGGCTGCCCTCTGAAAAGTCTTTAGCCCTTATGGGAAGATACCCAATGCCATATAATCACTGCTAATCTTGTTAATGGCATTCAAGAAAGCGGCCGTCCGCAGACTAGGCACTTTTGGGTTATTCATTTTCACTTCGCGAATCTGGTTATAGGCGGAAATCATGGTTTCTTCGAGTCCTGAGCGGACCAGATCTATTTCGCCAGCCCCACGAGCGATGATGGCCCGTTCTTGCTCATTCACTTGCTTACCCGTCATTCGTTCCACCAGGCTCACCAAATTCCTGTAAGTATTTTCATTAAAGCGTTTTTCCATTCGGCCAAAACGCATATGAGATAGATTTTTCAACCACTCAAAATAGGATACCGTGACACCTCCTGCATTCAGGTATACATCAGGAATGATCATTCGTCCCGCCTTGATCAGCTCATCTTGGGCACCGGAGGTAACCGGCCCATTGGCAGCTTCTGCAATGATCTTGGCTTTCACGCGATGAACATTATCCAGCGTGATCTGGCTCTCCAAAGCAGCTGGGACCAAGATGTCACATTCAAATTCCATCACAGCCAATCGCTGTTCCTTCGGGTAACTCTCTGCCCCAGGAAATCCTAGGATAGAGCCATGTTCCTTTCGGTAATGTAGCAATTCGTGAATATCGATCCCTGAAGCTTTGTAAATGGCGCCTTCTACTTCGGATACGCCGATGATCTTTACACCGCCCTCATCTTGCGATATTTTTGCGGTGTTGGACCCTACATTTCCTAGGCCCTGTACGACCATGGTCTTACCCTCTGTTCCTGTTTCTAAACCTAGTGCTGCCATATCTTCCTTGAAAGAGCAGGCCTCACGAATTCCGTAGAATACGCCACGCCCCGTGGCTTCCGTTCTTCCTCTCACCCCATTTTGCGTAACAGGTTTCCCCGTAACACAGCCCGCGGCATCAATATCATTTCCTTTGAAGGTGCGATAAGTGTCATAAATCCAAGACATTTCACGTTCGCCTGTACCATAATCTGGGGCAGGAACATCGATGGAAGGTCCTATGAAGTCACGCTTGATGAGTTCGGTGGTGTAGCGCCGAGTGATGCGCTCTAACTCCTCTTGTGAATACTCCCATGGATTGATTTTCACCCCGCCCTTAGCCCCGCCAAAAGGTACATCTACAATGGCACACTTATAGGTCATCAAGGTGGCCAAGGCCATTACCTCTTGTTGATTTACGTGATTACTGTAGCGGATACCGCCTTTGGTAGGTGATCGGTGGTGGCTGTGTTGGACTCGATAGGCTTCAATAACCTTGACTTCATCTCCAATTTTTACTGGAAACCGCATTTGATATACGGCGTTACAGACTTTAATCTGTTCCAATAGCCCTTGTGGTAAGCCGGTATGGGCGGCAGCCTCATCAAAGTAGTTTTGCACACTTTGATAAAAGCGAAGCCCTTCCGTGACTTTACTGTTTTTGGTCATTGTCATTAATTTGGTTCTCCAATCTGGTTAGTCTATTATCTAAATAGGTTAGAAATATTACAATCCCTAGAAATACAGCTACGATTACGGCTACTACCACATACATCTTTCCCATACTACGCATAAAATCTGGTGTGGCATTTTGAGCCAGTAGCGGTTGACTAAACATAGAACCAAAAAACAAGCACAACAGGATGATCCTTTTCATAACTTATTAGTCTTTATTACTACATACCGTGCCGATTTCAGCTGCAAAGCAACAAAAATTTCGTCATTGCAAGTAGTAAATGTTATTTATTTTGATTTGACAAAACGTATCCCTTTTGGAATTAGCTCATAGAAGTATCACTCTGTACTCAAAAGTATCATTAGAGGCTTAATCCAAGCGCTCTATCCACTCTTCTTTCACCGCATCCAAACGATACTGTAGATTGGCAATCCATGCACCGATCAGCGCCCAACCAATGATAGCTGGATAAAAGATCATTCTCATAGTACTATCTAGATCCTCAGAACCAAAAGCTGGATTTCCTCCTGCCCCAGGATGAAGGCTATCTACCATGCGAGGGATAACATAGATTAAAGGAATTAACAAAGCGAAGGCGAAGATATTATACACAGCAGAAATTCGACCGCGCTGTTCCGGGTCTTCAAAGGCTGAACGCAAAATGAAATAAGCCAGGTAAACAAGCAGTGCTATAGCTGTTGTAATTTGCTTCACATCATTACTCCAAGCCTGTCCCCAAGTATACTTGGCCCAAATCATGCCAGTCAACAATCCAAGTATACCAAAAAACAACCCAACTGAAGTAAATGCTCGGGCCTTACTATCCCATTTCGGGAGTGGATTACGGACATAACGAACACTGTATACAACAGCGGCAATGAAGAGCAACATCATGGCTAACCACAAAGCGACGTGGAAGTAGGTGTTGCGGATGGTTTCGTAGATGATGGGACGAAACGGAAAGGTCATCCCAGTACTTATCTTTAGGCCACTGATAGGGGTATTCACCCAAAGCGCTATCCCTTTTTCTGGATCAATAGAATCCTGTGTAACCAAAAGCGCAGTGGGTAAAATAGCCGTACCATCTTCCTGGCTATCCAAGATCAAGGAAAAATCCTGCACGCGTTGATCTACGGGAAGATAATCTGGAAGGTTAAACCCAATGGCCAAGCGTCGAGGTCCTAGCACTTCAATAGAACTGGCACCAATGGCCTGCTCGTCATCCAGCTTCAACCAAGCCTTCAAGCCTTCACTCTGCTGGTCATAATTACAGTTATATCCGGTCAACTCAAGCGTGACTTGTTCGCCGGTCTTGGCTGAGCGAGGCGTAACTTCGACGATTCCATGCTGCAATGGGACCAGCATCCCAGCGGTGAAGGTGTAAATAAGCAATGCTACCCCTAGCCATTTCCACCAACTGATATTACCCATAATTTGTCAATGTTGTATCAAAAATTGTATTGTGTCTATGCTTCGTTTCCTTTTTCCTACACCCCAATTTTTAGTCCCGCCACAAATACGGATATAAGAGCAAAGACATCCCCACTACCATCAAATCAATAGCCACGAGCATATTTATGTCACTTTGTACACCCTCACTAGCGAGGGGTTCAATTGCATTCTTCGATAAATTCACCAAGGTGACCAGAATAGGAATGATCAGTGGGAAACTTAGAATGGCCATTAAACTGGCGCCATTATCTGTTTTCGCAGAAATCGCGGAAATAAAGGTAAAGGTAACCGCAAAGCCCAGACTACCCAGCCCAACTGCCAACAGAAAAGGCCTAGTATTCACCACAGCATTCCCCACAAAGAGGCTAAGCCCTGCCCAGGTCAAAAGTCCGATTAACAGGAGCAGCAATGTATTATAGATGATCTTGGCCGTTAATAATGCAGT
>JAHQWA010000139.1 GCA_019634045.1 Saprospiraceae bacterium | reverse complement strand
GCATTCTTCCTGCCGCAGACCCTCATGCTGAGTTTGTGATCCTGGGCGCACATTATGATTCCAAACTGGGATGCCCAGGAGCAGTGGACAATGCCACAGGGGTGGCCCTAACCATCGGCGTTCTGCAAGCAATAGCTGGTTTGGAAAATCGACAAAAAAATGTCTTAGTCGTCTTCTTTGATCAAGAGGAAGAGGAATTGATCGGGAGTCAAGCTTTCATCAAACTACTTCAGAAAAAACAGTATGCCATACACTCTGTACACACCTTTGATATGGCAGGTTGGGACGAAGACCAGAATGGAGAAGTAGAACTAGGAGCGCCCAGCCCAGCACTACAAAGTCTGTATGAGGCCCATGCGCAACGCTTGAATATCCCGACCTACGTCACGCGCGGAGGTTCCACTGATTATCAGTCCTTTTTAGCAGCAGGTTTTCCAGTAATCGGGGTAAATGAGGCCTTTTCAAAGGGCGATTATAGCCCCTTCAAGGACACGCCCAAAGACACCTACGACACTGTCAATTTCAACTACTTACGGCATCTCACACAGTATGTAACAGAAGTAATTACTGATTTAATTACCGCAAAAAATATTAGCTATGGAACAAACTAGCTCCTTACCCCAGACATTCGGATGGAGAACCTTAGGTCTTTGGTTAAGCCTTGGTTTTTGGCTATGGAAGGGACTTAGTTACGCTTTGATTGGGCGTTTTTGGATTCTACTATTTATGATTCTACTTACCCTGGCACTAGTCTACAGTAAAAACCGCAGCAATGGCCTGTACCGATCGTTGGTATGGCTTTGGAGCCTCTACCTCATGTTGTGGGGAGTGATCCGGTTGGTTCTAGCCAGTCTTATGCTGTTTTCGCCCATATCAGACTTGCACGTAAGTCAACACTTCGGTTGGATAGGAAATATCGTTAGCACCAGTTCCTTGCTAATGGGGTATGAGTTGTTTAGGCGGAGTCGTTCTGCTCGAACATCTAACGCATAAAATATTCCACTTCTCCCACTGCTTCACAGCAGTAAACAATGAATAGTTTTGATGGGGGATTCAACCAGTAAAACGCTTGTAATCCCCTATTTTCATCTTCTACCCTTCTAGCATTGCTGACCAGCAATGCTCGCTTGCTTACTAGGTTTTTGAAATACCGACTCCTCTCGTCAAGAGCCACCTACCAAAGATTTGTCTAAACAGGGCTTTTTTTCTAAGTTGTGGAAAGATGAAATCCAACTTAACATGAATAACCGTAGCCTTATCTTATTGAGCTTGCTGCTGATCCTGGTAGCTTGCCAACCTTCTCCGAAAGAAACGGAAGAAGCCACCAATCGCCCGAATATCCTCTTTGCCATTGCGGATGATGTTTCCTTCCCACACATGGGAGCTTATGGGACCTCTTGGGTAAAAACCCCAAACTTTGATTGGGTAGCTGAAAATGGTCTGTTGTTTCAACAAGCCTACACCCCAAATGCTAAATGCTCTCCATCTCGGGCCATTATTCTCACTGGTCGAAATAGCTGGCAACTTGAGGAAGCGGCTAACCATGTCCCTTACTTTCCAGCCAACTATAAGACCTTTTTCGAAGTATTGAAAGAAGAGGGTTATTTCACCGGTCATGTAGCTAAAGGTTACGCTCCTGGCAATCCGGGAATGATTGATGGGAAGCGCAGGGAACTAGTGGGCCCAGCCTTTAATGATAGTAAGATTACTCCTCCAACCACTGGAATCGGGCCATTTGATTATGCCGACAACTTCGAACTTTTCCTTCAACAAAAAGACCAACAACAGCCCTTTTGCTTCTGGTATGGATCCTTTGAACCGCATCGGGCTTATGAATATGGAACCGGGGCTCGCTTAGGGGGAAAATCGGTAGAAGATCTCGATAGTCTATTTGCCTTTTATCCTGAAACAGATTCTGTTCGCAATGATGTGTTGGATTATGCCTATGAGATCGAGTACTTTGACCAGCACCTGGGTAAAATGATACAGTTGCTACGAGAAAGTGGAGAATTAGCCAATACCTTGGTGATCGTGACTGCAGATAATGGCATGCCTTTCCCAAGAGCGAAGGGACAAGTCTATGAACGATCTAACCACTTGCCACTAGCCATCATGTGGGGGGATAAGATCAAAGACCCTGGTCGAGTGATTGAAGAATTTGTAAGTTTCTCTGATTTCGCCCCGACGGTTTTGGATGTGGCAGGTGTTGATCCAGGTGCATCCGGAATGCAAGCCTTTGAGGGGAAAAGCCTAACCGACTTGTTTGCCGATACCCGAACAGCGCCACATAGGACAAAGATGATCATTGGAAAAGAACGGCATGACATCGGGCGCCCCAATGACGTGGGTTATCCGGTTCGAGGAATCGTTACCGAGGACTACCTATACCTCATGAATTTCAAATCAGATCGCTGGCCTGCCGGCAATCCAGAAACGGGATACCTGAATTGCGATGGGAGTCCAACAAAATCTGCTATCCTACATAGTCGACGGTATGACGGAGAAAACTTTTACTGGGATCTTTCCTTTGGAAAACGCCCAGCAGAGGAACTTTACTATGTAAAAGAAGACAAAGACTGTATTCAAAATCTTGCCGGACAGGCGGATTACGAAGAGATCAAAGCAAGTTTGAAATCCGAACTAATAGCCGTATTGACTGCCCAGGGGGATCCTAGAGTGCTGGGGAAAGGAGACATCTTTGATGAATATATCTACTCCGATGATGGTCGGCGGAATTTTTACGACCGTTACCTACAAGGGGAAGTTGGGCCAAAGCAAACCGGTTGGGTCAACCCAGACGATTATGAACGTGTAAAGAACTAATAATCTCACTCTTTCATGGCAGTAGATTTTCAACAGTTAATCGTGGGGGCGGGCTTCAGCGGGCTGGGTGCGGCGATCCGCTTACAGCAATCTGGCCGATCCAATTTCATGATTTTTGAAAAGGCCGATCGCATAGGCGGTACCTGGAGAGACAATGTATACCCAGGCTGTGCCTGTGATGTCCCTTCTCATCTGTACTCTTTTTCCTTTGCACAGAACCCCAATTGGAGTCGAGTATTTTCCCGCCAGCCGGAGATATTAGCCTATATGGAAACTTGTGTAGATCGATTCAATTTGAGAGAAAAAATCCAATTGAATACCGGTATTAAGGCACTACGCTTCCGGGAAACCGAGGGGACATGGTTGGTCGAGACGGAACAGGGCGAAACCTTCACTGCCAGAACCGTCCTACTTGGCTTGGGACCATTGAACGTGCCGAAGATCCCTGATATCCCGGGGCAAGATTCGTTTTCAGGGGTACAATTCCACACGGCACAATGGCGGCAGGATCATGATTTGCAGAATAAGCGGGTAGCCATCATTGGCACGGGGGCCAGTGCCGTACAGATCATCCCAGAAATCGCCCAAAAGGTCCAAAAACTATATATTTTCCAGCGCACACCTCCCTGGGTAGGCCCACGGCCGGATGCCGCAGTCCACTCCTTTGTACAAGGACTTTTCCAGCGTTTCCCTTCTTTGCTTTGGCTTCCCCGCACTTTAATCTATCGCTATTTGGAGTTTCGAGGGAGAGGTTTATTTGGGAATAAGTCTGCCCATCTCAGCATGCAGAAGAGAGCCCTAAAGCATATCCGAGATTCCATAGCAGATCCGGTTTTGCGGGAAAAAGTCACGCCCCAGTACCAGATTGGCTGTAAACGCATCTTATTATCGGAAGATTATTATCCAGCCCTGCAATTGCCCAATGTGGAACTGATTACAGAAGCGGTAACCGCCATTGAAGGGCATACGATAATCGGAGCCAAAGGAACCGGGCGTGAAATTGATACCTTGATCTACGCGACCGGCTTCGATGCAGCTAGCTACGAAAAGGGCCTGGTGATCCAAGGCCGGAATGAGCAATTACTATCGAATTCTTGGGCAAAGGCTGGGCCGGAAGCCTACTTAGGCACTACCATTAACGGCTTTCCCAATCTATTCTCCATCATCGGCCCCAACACAGGACTGGGGCATAACTCCATGATCCATATGATGGAGTCGCAGTACAACTATATCCTTAGCTATTTGGATCTACTGGAACAGCAGGACGCCCGCTATCTAGACGTTAAAGCAGACAGGCAGATGGCCTACAATGAAGAGATTCAGGCACAACTTGCAGATATGGTGTGGTCCAGCGGCTGCAACAGCTGGTATCAAATGGACAGTGGCAAAAATACTACCTTATGGCCAGGCCCTACTACCACCTACCGGCAGAAAACGCGGAAGGTAGAAGTCGAGGATTATCAGATAGTGGAAAAGAGTGCAACACCGGACGCGTTGAGCCGGGCATAACTCCTTTCATCTCCCAGCCTCCCCAGCAGATGGCTGGTGTTTTTCACCACCATCTCTCCACGCCGCCTTGGTCACCTCGGATATTGAAAAACACCTGCAACGGCAATGTTGAGTTAGCGACTCACCGTTCCAGCTACAGTGGCTGTACTAATGCTGTGGTCACACCCCCTTTTCACTTCATCCAAAGCTAATTGACTGATAGGCTGGTCTTCACAACCACAACCAATCACCTTGGCCTTAATTGATCCCGCCTTTGGCAGTGGAATAGAGCAATGCTGACAAGTAGCGCTGGGCGAACAAGTGTGCAAATACTCAGGGTACACTTGATAGGCCTGTTTATTACTTGGTAGTTCCTCAAAATGAAAGGAATTTTGAAATTCGATGGCTAGGGGTACGGTTTGCCCACTATCTGTTTCACCAATAAGTCTTACGGTCAATGTAATGGGATCTTGCTCTTCTTCCTGATACAGATAGCCATCGATACTCCGCAGATTGAGAAAGGATTTCTGAGGAAATTGCTGATTGAACAAGGCCCAAACAGCCTTTTCTTGATCTGAGCTAAGTGGTAGCAAATGGTGATCTTTGAAGTAAAGGATCGCCGGTATCCGGATGTCTGCATAATCTAAGGAAAACGCTAAATCCCAGTCTCCCGCAGTAAATTGCACCTGATTTTTATCTCTTTGACAGGCGAAAGCAGGGATCAAAAATAGTAGTAAGAGAACGCGACTTTTCATGATTGCATTTTTTAGTAATGTGCTTTGCTAATATAGCCTAAAAAGATCTTCTTCTGAAACAAAAGTGCTGATAGGAGGTATGACTCTCCTGGACTCCTTGAACCTCTCCAGCCAATTTTTCAAAAAACAAATTCCACGGGCGGGAACTCTTTTCCTCACGACCTAGTTATTACCACCAGAAATGATAACCCCAAAACCGAATCATCCTATGTCTAATCCGACCTTACTCGCCTTGCCCCCACCTTGATCTATTCCTAGATCATTAGACTTATTCTTAAATTATGAATGCACCGATCCCTACGGATGGGACCCGTGCCAACAACACCAATTTCAATTTTTCGAGCAGATCAGAATTGGCTAATCAACTATTGCTCCTGTCTCAAGGTCAGGAGTTGCTTCCAAGGAGATTGGAAGCTCCCATCCTTTCTCAGGTGTTGGATCTGCCCTTTTATGACGATGTAGATCGGCAAGTCTTTTGTCATGATCTGCGTCTGCTGATCTCGTTGGAATGCTTTCCAGTGGCCGAGCTTGTAGATTTTTTGCCGCTCTGCTTAAAGCTTCAGCGAAGACATAGCCCTGCTGCCGGTTTAAGGAAATCTTTGCTATTTCTTGCTATCCAATCACAGCAGGGACTGGCCTTCTTTCCATTGATCCAGGAATTTCTTAGGAGCAGCAACACCATCCCAAGTACTTCGATTTCATGGGAGATCGTACTTAAGCTTCTTATTTACCGTAGAACACCGAGCCAAATTGCCAAGCTCACTTTGGCCGGAGGCTTGGATGTCATTCCCGATGCTGTCAAGGCTAAAATGCATAGTCTATTGTTTAGTCAAATTCGGGTGTACAGCTGCCTCCTGGTTTTTAAAAGGTCATTCCCCAGGGAAGCTTGGTTTCTATTTAACTACCTACTAGATCAGATTCGTTTTCCTCACACAAATGCTTTTCGGATTGCTAGAATCATTCGACAATTTGTGTTGGAATGCCTACCGATGATCCGCAATCGTTTAGCAGAAATGCCCAAGGCTATAACCGTAAAATTGGAGGAAGAACCTGCTCAGAAGCGCCTTTTCCATCTCTTCTGTTTCTGGTTGCTACATAGTCACCCAGAAACTTTCCGTCTTTTGACTCCTTCGCTATCTAGTTATGCTTCTTACCTAGAGTTCTGCCCAGATTATGAGGCCTTTCGAAAGTTAAGTTTTGGCAAAGTGGTTCAGTATTCACCGCCCTACTTCATTTGGAATGAACAGCCAGTATTGTTTCAAGAACACGCGATTGCCATTCATTTAGCAGTGGGCAAAAACCTTAGAACCTACCCAAATTTCATCTATCCCGTCAGCAAAAGAATGGCGCATGAATTCTGCCTACTACAAGCAGTGGATTTGGAGCAGTATTATTCGTTTAACCAAGTTCTTACAATCGCTTTTTGGAACACTTTTGTACCAAGAAGATACCGCATGCTCTACCCATATCTAGAGCAGTATGTTGTCCTGACTTGGTTAAACAGCTTTACGAATGATATAGCCCAGCAGCAATACAACTTCGAGCGATGGGCTGGATTTCTGCGTAAATTATTCTCTCTTTCTCTACCTAGTGCACTGTATGCACCGGAGCTTCGTCAGTTATTCGGCTACTATCGGCATTTGATCGATGAACGTCTGGAATGGTCTCTGCGTGGAGCGAGTTGGAATTCTATGTTAGGTAGAGCCAATGAATGGTATCAAGCTGAAATGATCAAAAGAACTAGCCCTGTACTGGCCAGTAGTTGGGAGAAAAAAAACTATGCAGGATTTGAATGGGAAGATGCTGAAGGGGCCCGATACATCATAGCTGAGCTAACGACAGCCAAGGCCCTGCAGCAAGAAGGTTTTAATATGCAACATTGCGTGGCCTCTTACCAAAGTAGATGCATTAGTGGTCAAAGTGCCATTTGGTCTCTGAGTAAATGGGAGAATGAAATCCAAGAAAGACTACTCACCATAGAGGTAAATCGAGGACGGCAAATCGTGCAGATGAGAGGATTAAATAATAGAGGAGCCAATAGGTTCGAAAGAAATATTGTCCAACAATGGGCATTAGTTGCAAAGCTGAAGATCATAAAAGGCGTTTAGCTGTTACAAGTTTTCAAGAAATTATTCAGAAAAATTAAGCTGACTTGTCACGTTTCGTATAGGGCCTGCATAATTAGGGTGTAGCTACAAAAATTCTTTCATTAACAACCCTAACCATTTCGGTTAAAAACTTTATAGATTATGCTACGCAGAATCATGCGATTGTTGCCCTTATTGGTCTTGAGTCTCTTGATCGGACTCAGCTCTTGTGTCAAGGAAAAAGACATTACGGAAACGGAGGTAGAATTAGAAAAGCCGAAGCCCGGCGAAATCATCATGCTTCGAGGTACGGTTCGGGATACCACAGAAAGGGGAATTGCAGATGTGTCCTTACGGGTCCAACTAGAGGGGTTTACAAAAGATATCACCACTGATGCTTCCGGTTATTTTGAAACGGAAGTGCCCGTGTTGGAGGAGGAGGCCATCATAGTTGCAGGAAAACCCAAGTACTACCGTTCTATCCAGCGACTGTCCTTAAGCACTTTCGAAGTAGAGAAGGATATTTATCTCGTTAATGAAGAAAGTGTCCAAACGGTAGATCTTGAAGTAGATAACAACAATCTCTTTAGGATTACAGGTTGTTTCATTGATCAGTTTGATATACCCGCAACTGAAACATTGGCCTTTGGTCAAAGCAAATTAGCTAATGACGAAAAGATAAGCTATCGGACAGATGTAGACGAAAATGGTTGCTTTGAATTCTTACTTGAGGAAACTGAATTTCAGTGGCATACTATTTTCGCAAATCGAAACGTGGATGGCTGCTATGATTTTTCATTTCAATTTTGGCAGCATTTGGTTGATAATCCCGATGAATTAAGCTTTGATTGGGGCAATCTTCGGTTCCCTATCTCCAGAAAGAAGGAAATCACCGTGCAAGTCCAGGTAGATCCTTGCGAATCGACCGAATATGTGAATCATATATTCCGCCCCTCAGATATCAACATCTACCAAGAGTTACTACCCAATGGCCAGATGCTAAGCTTTTGTGATACCAGCGTTACAGATGCCTGGATTTACAGCGGAGTCATGAGCGCTGACAAGCAGGCTTTTGATGGAAGTTTCGTTCGATTCAGTGAATTTGATGTCGTACAGAACTATTCGTTATGTAGACCTAACGAAAGGTTTGTAGAGGTTCGATTTGCAAATGACACCCTGTTATTCTTCTCTCCCAGTATTACCTATTTGGATCGAGGGCTACAGATATCCGACCCTACAGGCACCATCGAATTTACCTTTAACGGTGGTTCAGGAATTACCGTAGGGCGCAATGATAGCAACGGCAATCTGATACAGGTAAGTTCCCATACCAGTTTGATCGGAAAACTAGAAAAGAAAGGGCCAACCGGTGAGATATTATTTGAAATAGATCCGAGTAGCCAGCGCTTTGT
>JAHQWA010000138.1 GCA_019634045.1 Saprospiraceae bacterium | reverse complement strand
TCTTTGACAAGGACTATCGAGAGTTGCATAAGGTCTATACTCAATTTGAAGAAAAGCAGGACGAGGACGGCTTTCCCTGCGATGATCTGAGTTCCATCCGAAGCTGGGTCTATGAGACCTTAGAGACCATTTTTCAAGACCCAAATTTTGAAATTAGCGCTATCAACTTCTCCAGCTATGGGGCAAGTTGGGTCCACCTGGATGCAAGTGGTAAACCGTTAACACCACTGTACAACTACCTAAAACCAATCCCAGACGGAACGCTGGAACCCCTATATACTCGGTATGGCCATAGCATGGAATTGGCCAAGGAAACGGCTTCTCCGCCCCTGGAAATGCTTAATTCCGGGTTTCAACTCTATTGGTTAAAGAGGACTCAGCCAAAGGTGTTCCAACAAGTTCGTTGGTCCTTGCACCTTCCCCAGTACCTCAGTTTTCTTTTGACCGGCATTCCGCTAAGCGAATTCACCAGTATTGGCTGTCATACAGCTTTGTGGAATTTTGCCGACGGGGATTATCACAGCTGGGTTCGAAAAGAACTTCTTGCTGATAAATTGGCCCCCATTGTTGCTACGGACACTAGCATAAACTGCAAGTTATTTGGAAAAAAAATCAAAGTCGGCGTAGGCATTCACGATAGCTCTTCGGCACTTCTACCCTATTTAAGAGCAGAGCAAAAACCTTTTCTACTCATCTCGACGGGTACTTGGAGTATTGCATTAAACCCTTTTAACCAAGCACTGCTGACTGATGCGGAACTGGCGCAAGACTGCCTTAATTTCCTTCGGGTTGATGGTCAGCCCGTAAAGGCGGCCCGGCTCTTCCTCGGACAGGAGTATAAGACTCAAATAGTTAAGTTGAGGGCCCAGTATTCAGCCGCCCCACAGGCACATAAGCAGATGGACTTTGATCCAGGTATTTATGAAAAAGTAAGTAGCCTACAACGTTACTGCTTCCAATTTGAGCATCTAAGTACGCCCTGGCAACAGCCGACTGCTAATAGCTATGTGGAATTGGGCACTTATGAAGAAGCTTTTCACCAACTAATGTGGGAGTTGATGCAGTTACAGATTAGCAAAGCTGAACTGGCCATCGGCGAAAGCCCCATCAAAAAGATCTATATAGATGGAGGATTTGCAGATAATCGGGTTTATGTGGCCCTGTTAGCCCGACAATTTACAGCAGCAAAAATCAGAACCACAGCCTCTCCTTTAGGTTCTGCCCTCGGAGCAGCTATGGTAATTGCTAATGAAACGATTGGGAAGAAATTCTTGAAAAGAAACTACGCGTTAAAGAAATACAAACGCCAAACGGTAAGCAAAGATGACTGAACTAAAGATCAATCCAAAATATCCTGATATCGATTTTTTGCGCACAAAAGCAAAGAAGCGAATTCCTCGATTCGCCTTTGACTATCTGGATGGTGGCTGTAATTCAGAGGTAAACCTCAGACGCAATACGCAAGAAATTAGAGATGTACAGCTAAAACCCTATTACTTGCGAGACTACGGGAACGTTTCGACCGAAACCTCTCTTTTTGGCAAAACCTACAGCGCTCCTTTTGGCATCTCCCCCATTGGACTGCAAGGCTTGATGTGGCCTCGAGCTTCCGAAATACTGGCCAAGGCTGCTTTTGATCATGACATCCCCTTTATTCTTAGTACAGTGGCCACGGCTAGCCTTGAAACCATCAGCGAAATTACGGAGGGCAATGCTTGGTTTCAGCTGTATCATCCCACCGAGGATGCACTTAGAGATGATTTGCTCCAACGGGCAGCGGCAGCAGCATACCCAGTATTGGTCATCCTTTCCGATGTACCCACCTTTGGGTATAGAGCCAAGGAAATCAAAAATGGACTAGCCATTCCTCCTAGAATGACCTTGAGCAATATTCTGCAGATTCTAGGCGCTCCCAACTGGGCAATCCAGACACTAATAGCCGGACAGCCTGAATTCAAAACCTTAAAACCCTACATCCCGAAAGGCATGAGTCTCCGACATCTTGGGCTATTCATGAATAAGACATTCAGCGGCCGGTTAAATGAAGAAAAGATCAAAATCATACGGGATAAGTGGAAAGGTAAATTGGTGCTAAAGGGAGTGGCTAGCGAAGAGGATACAGAAAAGGCCGTTGCACTAGGTTTGGATGGCATTATTGTATCGAACCACGGCGGGCGACAACTCGATGCCGGCCAATCCACGATACAAGCTTTATCAGATATAGTCCCAAAGTACAAAGGGAAAATAAAGATTATGATGGACAGCGGGATTCGTACCGGGCCGGATATCGCTAACACCTTGGCTTCCGGTGCAGATTTTGCTTTCCTCGGGCGCTCTTTTATGTATGGCGTAGCAGCCTTGGGGAAAGAAGGCGGAACCCATACGATTTCCATGCTAAAAAAGCAGTTTCAACAAGTAATGGAACAGGTCTGTTGCGAAAGGATTGAACAACTACCGAACCACCTAATACCATAATAACAACAAAATGAGCGAGGAAAACCAACTAACACAAACAGAAGAATTTGAACGACAAGCCGTGCCCTCCACCCACCTCAAGGATTGGAAGAGCTTCTTAGGCATGTATGCGGGCGAACATGCGGCAGGGACGGAATTCGTTATTGGGCCTCTTTTCCTAACAACGGGGGTGAGTGCTTTTGATTTGATCGTCGGATTATTGGTCGGCAACCTGCTTGCGGTATTATCCTGGCGCTTTCTTACCACCGAAATTGCGGTAAAAAATAGGCTAACGCTCTACTACCAATTGGAAAAGATATGTGGTAAGAACCTGGTTATCTTCTACAATTTGGCCAATGGTATTCTTTTCTGTTTTTTGGCAGGAGCCATGATTACGGTCTCTGCAACGGCGGTTGGAGTACCTTTTGATATGGAAATGCCTAAACTATCAGATACGCTCCCCAATAGTCCACTTTTTATCGTGATCGTATTGGCAGTTGGAGCCGTTATTTCTATTGTGGCGGCGCGCGGTTACAATGCCGTCGCCAAAGCAGCCAATTGGATGGCTCCGTTTATTGTCTTGGCCTTTTTGGTAGCTGGAATTGTAGCCCTAGGGCAGTTAGGGGTGAATAGCTTCAGTGACTTTTGGGCCCTTTGGGGCAATGGAAGTGAACCTTTCCCGGGCCAAATCAAGTATACCTTCTGGCATGTGGCCATCTGGTCTTGGTTTTGCAATGCTGCGATGCACATCGGGATGTCGGATTTAAGTGTTTTACGGTATGCAGACAAGCCTTCTGTAGGTTGGACCACCGCCGCCGGTATGTATGTGGGACATTACATGGCTTGGATTGCCGCCGCTTTACTTTACGCAGTCTATCTGCAATCTCCAGAAGCTCAGGCCTTCCTAAGTGCAGGGAATGCGCCGCCAGTGGCTCCCGGTCCACTCGCCTATAATGCCATAGGCATCTTTGGCATCATTGCCGTAATCATTGCCGGTTGGACTACCGCCAATCCCACCATCTATAGAGCTGGCTTGGCCTTCCAAGCTATCCTTCCACAAAAGAAACAGTTCAAAAATGCGACCTTCTGGACTACCTTGTTGGCAGGAAGTCTCGCTACCATAGCGGGCCTCTTCCCAGCTTTTGCGATGAAGTTACTGGATTTCGTGGCTGTTTACGGCTTCATTTTAGCGCCAGTCGGAGCCATTATTGTCTTTGAGCACTTCTTTGCTGAACGAATGGGTATTGCCAAAAACTATGCGGAGCAAGCTGGTATTTCTTTTAACTGGACCGTCCTAATCGCTTGGTTATTGAGTGTAGGCATCTTCTACAGTTTGTCTCTGAGTCAAGGCATTTTTCTCTCTTTCTTGACCTTACCCGCTTGGCTAGCTTGCGGGGCACTCTTCCTCTTCTTGAGTAAGCAGATGCAACGAACTTGAAACTTGATTAGGGATCGAATAAACGGATTTAGAAGCGATGTGCACCGCCATCAACGGGCAAATAGCCCTCACAGTTTCGGAATTCAAAATGGTAGGTGGTCTGAGCCATATCTATAATTAAGCGATGCCGGGCGCCTTCGCGGGAGGAATCCCCGGATTCGTAGCCGGCATCTCCGCGGTATAGACAGATCACCTGGCCATCTGCATAGTGGACTACTGGCAGTACAAAGATCGGCTCTTGCTTTCCTAGAAGCTGTTGAGCTTCTGATATGGAATGACAGTGGCTGATGACACGTAGACACAATATTGTGGGTGGCAACATTACTTTTTTTTGTTGCGCTAATTGCTGCAAGGCTGCTTGGGGGCTTAACCATTCATGTTCTACGATTTCCTCCTCATCAATGACGACTTCTGCATCCCTCTCTTCAATAGCACCGAAAAAGAAATAGGTGGCGAAGCGTCGAGGTGAGTTGGCAGGCGTTGTCCAATGTCGGAAGAAAATCAGTTGCTCGGGATTAATATCCAAGTTCGCTTCTTCCTTAGTTTCTCGCACCGCTGCCTGCTTGGCAGCCTCCAATTCATTCGGACTGATGATTAATTCCTCCTCATCAATCTTTCCCCCAGGAAACACCCAAGCTCCTCCTGCAAAATTCAGGGCCTTATTGCGTCGCACCAGGAGGACCTCAAGCACCCCCTCTTTTTCTCGAGCCAGCATGATGGTGGAAGCCAGACGTATTTCGGACATTTGCAAATGTTTTTTCCTTTTCTGATACTAATACTTCCCTTAGTAATGATCATACATTAAAAAGGTTTATTGACTAGTTAAGCTTGAAAAGCTTATTATTGAATTGAAATCACGACAATCAATATAATACTAAGACATGAATCGCAGGAGTTTCAACACAAAAATGAGCATCTTGGGAGCCGCTTCCATACTTCCCCTAACCGCTTGTTCTAAAATGAAATCATCCAACTACAAACTGGGCTACCAACTTTTCAGCGTTAATCAGGAAATGAACGATGATCCGATCAACACGCTGAAAGCCTTAAAAGCCATGGGCTACGTGGACTTTGAGATCTACGGCTTCGATGATCAAAAGGTCACCTACTATGGAATTGATGCTGCGGAATTCAAAAAGCAGCTCGAGGACCTGGAATTAAGTGTTACCAGCGGCCACTATGGCTTTTCGCCCTACCTCTCCCAGACAGAAGATGAACTAAAACGCTTCGTAGATCAATGTATCAAAGGAGCTAAAGCCCTGGATACGCCCTATATTACTTGGCCCTGGATCGCTCCTGAGCAACGGACTATGGACAATTTTAAGTTGATGTCTCAGAAGCTAAATGTGATTGGTGAACAGATCAAGGCAGCAGGGCTGGGTTTCGCCTACCATAACCACGGTTTCGAATTTGAGGAGCACGACGGAGAAATCGGCTACGATATCATCTTGCAGGACACTGACCCAGACCTGGTGAAGCTACAAATTGATATGTATTGGGTCATGCACTCCTCCAAGCTCACGCCCAAGGAGTGGATCGCCAAACAGCCCGGACGTTACGTCATGTGGCACATCAAGGACATGGATAAAGTCAGTCGGGATTATACGGAGTTAGGCAATGGTTCTATTAACTATGAAGAAATCATGCCAGACCCAACGGAATCTGGCTTGGAATATTACTACATAGAACAAGGTGGAAACTATGCCCATAGCCCCATGAAAAGTGCCGAAGATAGTGCCACCTTCTTTAAAGCGAATCTGCAAAAGTATCTATAGCTATTTCCAGCCAAAACATTAGAGATTGGTCAGAGGACAGAGGTCAGAGGACAGATTACAGATTACAGATTACAGAGGACAGATTACGTACATGTTTAAGTTTCCGTGATTGAGCCTGTCCGGCGGCCAGACGGGCGAGAGCGAGCAAATTTTGTTCTGACCGAGGCAAAAAACCCAGGCATACCTGGAAGCTACGGCGAGGCTTTTTAACGCTGGCCAGGAGAAAATTTGCCGTTCGAAGCCGATTGACGGGGTTTTAAACGTGTTCTAAGCTTGAACTCGTATAACCTTCTGGTAATGCACCTGCAAGTCATTAATTTTTAAAGCGATAAAGTAATGCCCAGCCGGCAAATCAGCAGAAGGTTCCCAAAAAGCTTCGTATTTCTCGGGAGTCAAGATTCGCTCTTCTAAGGTCGCCACCAGATGCCCACTTAGGCTATAGACCAGTAAGCTGACTCGGGCTCTTTTAAACACACCATACTTAATCGATAAGTGATTGGTAAAGGGATTCGGAGCAATTGTATACAACATCCCCTTATTGAGATGAAGATCATTAACCCCTGTTACTCCCTCCCCTGTAATCATGATATCAAACGTGCCTTCTAGTTTTCCATCCGTATTGGTACTTAATGGGATAATTCGGGAACTAGCATCATATTCACCATCAGTGATCGAAGAGGCGGGATCTGAAGCCAAATCCGAGTCTCCGTCGAAATAGAGCTGGGTAATTAAGGTAGGGAAGTCCGGCGGCGTGATTTTGTAATGGATATGTGCAGGGCGAAACCGGCTGCCATTTTTGTACTTCCCAGGTTTTATAGTTTCAAAAAGGTAAAATCCCTGCTCATTCGTCAATACTTGCCCCCTCAATCTAAACCCCTCATTGTCGTAGTCGCCTTCATGATCAGCATGCCACACATCAACAATCGCATTGGGAATTACCTGAGAACAATCCAGGTTGAAAACCCTTCCGCTTATGATCATCCGGTCACCGGCTTCCTCAGCCCCCGCCAATTGGCCATTTTCAATGCTGGGTGGGTTTTCCGTGTAGAAAGGGCCTTCTCCATAGTAGTCTAAGGTAGTTTCTTTGCAATTGGCTAACCCTTTATCTTTGGAGTTCTTAGCATTTGACCTTGTTCGGCCTGAAAGTTGGGAGGCTAAACCCAAGCCTAGTGTTGCTAGACTGGTATTTTTCAGGAACTGTCTTCGTTTCCTGGCTTTAGAATTGTTCATGGTCTGTTTTGTTTTTGAGTATGTTTAAAGCTCGGTTTTTGAGACGAAAATTATTCATTTTTCGCTTAGCTGAGGCGTAGGTTCTGGCTGATAGCAGCGCTATCAAGCCTGGTTCTGCAACGAAGGATAAGCCAAAAAGGGACATTCGCAGCCTGCCTGGCTTGCGCCAACAGACAGGACCAATTACTGAATGTTAAACATACTCCTAGGATTATGAAATATTCAACCAACGAATATACAGCTCAAACATATAAAAGATATCTTGATGCAATGGTTGTTTGACTAGACAAGTATGACTGCCCAACAACAATTTCATGGATAACGGATTAAAGACAACTTAGGACAACCTCCTCAGCTTTCTTATTGTTATACTGTGGCCTTAAACCTTCAAGTAGATAAAGGAGTAAATTGTGAAGCTACATATCAAGGACAAATTCAACCAAGAACTTCCAGCAGATCCCAGTCGATCCAATACGAGGAGACAAGTGTTCGAAGCTTGCTTCTCCTATGTGACCCCCAGAGTACCTTCAAACCCGAAGCTACTCCATGTCTCAGCGGAAACAGCCAATCTACTAGGACTCACGGAATCCGATTGGAACTCAGAAGCATTCCTATCCATTTTTTCGGGAAGCTCTACGCTCAAAGATAGTGCTCCCTATGCCATGTGTTATGGCGGACATCAGTTCGGCAACTGGGCCGGCCAGCTTGGCGACGGCCGCGCCATCAATTTGGCGGAAGTAGAAAATGAGGGGCAAAGTTGGGCACTGCAATTGAAAGGAGCCGGTGAAACGCCTTATTCTAGGCGGGCGGATGGATTGGCGGTCCTGAGATCTTCCATTCGAGAGCATCTTTGTAGTGAGGCCATGTATCATCTGGGCGTACCAACTACTCGTTCTCTTTCCCTATTGCTTAGCGGTGACCAAGTATTGCGCGATGTCATGTATGATGGAAATGCTGCCTATGAAAAGGGGGCAGTCGTTTGTCGGGTGGCACCCTCTTTTATACGTTTCGGCAACTTCCAGATCTTTACAAGTCGAGGGGATATCGTGAATTTGCGCAAGCTCACTGACTTTACCATAAAACACTTCTTTCCCAGCATTCAAACGTCCGGGAAAGAGGCATACATTGAGTTTTACCAGCAGGTAGCCAAGCGCACCCTGGATATGATCGTGCATTGGCAGCGGGTGGGTTTTGTACATGGCGTCATGAATACCGACAATATGTCTATTCTTGGCCTTACTATTGACTATGGGCCTTATGGCTGGTTGGAGGGCTATGATCCTACTTGGACGCCGAACACGACTGATCGACAGAATCGAAGATATCGGTTTGGTCAGCAAGCCGGTGTCGCAGCTTGGAATTTACTACAGCTAGCAAATGCACTCTATCCACTGGTGGAAGAAGCGGAGCCCTTTACGGATGTTTTGCAACAATTCCAGCTAGATTATCGATCTGCCTACCTAAATATGATGGGCCAAAAACTCGGGTTGACAGCTACCTCGGAATCTTACCAAGACTTGGTCTCTAGTTTGGAAAAAAACCTGCAATTGACGGAGACGGACATGACGATCTTCTTCCGGAACCTTGGCGACTTCAAGACGGATGTTCAAAAACCGGGTGAGACACAATGGTTCGAACTGATCAAAGATGCATTTTATGAAGTGGAGGAGGTTGCAGGCGCAATATATGATAAGTGGCAAGTTTGGTTCGACAACTATCATCAGTTGCTAGAAAAGGAACAGAACTCGGATGCTGATCGCCGAGCAAGTATGAATCAGGTAAATCCTAAGTATGTTTTACGCAACTATATGGCACAACTAGCCATCGATGCCGCTAATCAAGGCGACTACACGATCATTGAAGAGCTATACGAACTCCTCAAACACCCCTATGCCGAACAAAGTACGCTGGGAAAATGGTTTGCCAAACGTCCGGAATGGGCGAGACATAAGGTAGGATGCTCTATGTTGTCTTGTAGTTCATAGACGATAATCAGTAAGCTCAAGCCCGAAAGATCAGGTCCATTCTAATAAATTGGGAATATTTACTATTTTGACTCAGCGTATGATTAAATCTTCATTCATGATTGAGCCTGTCCGTCGGCCAGACAGACGAGAACGAGCAAATTTTCTGCAGTATGAGGCAAAAACACAGGCGTATCTAGGAGGTACGGCGAGGTTTTTTAATGTATAGGAGAAAAATTGCCGATCGTAGCCGATGGGTGGAATTTTAAACATACGCTCCATAACCAGCTCGAAGGGAGTGCAAAGAGAGCTGGCTTTCATTTTGATTAACATTGTGGCATACAAATAGATGGAAATTACACCCAAAAAAGGTTTTCAAGGGTTAGTTGAAAATTGGCAGAGTGATTTGATTGCTGCGGTAAGCGTCGCGCTTATTGCCTTACCTCTTTCTCTCGGCATTGCTTTAGCAGCTGGAGCTCCTCCCATGGCGGGGATCATCTCGGCAGTAGTTGGAGGATTTATTACCACGCTGTATAGAGGCGGGCATATTGCAGTTAATGGGCCGGCTAAAGGCGTGATTGCTGTGATCCTTGGGGGCATTGCAATCATGGAAGACGGTTCCGGACAAACCTTCAATTATGTCCTGGCAGCTGTCGTTGTTTCTGGCGCGATTCAGGTCGTTTTGGGCTTGCTGAAGTTGGGACGATTTGCAGATATCTTCCATTCGTCCGTGATTCATGGTTTATTGGCAGCCATAGGTATCATCATTTTTGCCAAACAAATTCATGTATCCTTGGGGACACATTCGGAAAGCCACAGTATTGTGGAAAATCTGATTGATGCGGTGCGATTCCTACCTCATGCCAACCCCTTTGTCGTAATCATCTCAGGAGTAGGCTTGTTATTGCTTCTCTTCCACTCCAAGATCAGCTATAAGTTCTTCCATTTACTACCCACGCCCATGTGGGTCATCGCTTTGTCGATACCGTTTGTCTATTTTTTCAATTTCTTTGAGAAGCATGACATGTCTTTCTTTGGCCATGCTTTTTCTGTCGGGCCAGAACTATTACTAGATATACCAGATAGCATCCTGGAATCGATCATGTATCCAAATTTTGGTAAGATTGATACGATTGAATTCTGGACTACGGTGATGTCGATTCTAATGATTACCAGTATTGAATCCTTGGCTATCGCAAAAGCCATTGATAAAATAGACCCCTACAAAAGAAAAACAAACCTCAACAAGGACCTTACTGGGATTGGATTAAGTACGATGGTAGCGGGTTTTCTTGGTGGCTTGCCCATTATTGCGGTAATCATCAGAAGTACCGTCAATGTCCACAATGGGGCGAAAACCAAGTGGTCAAATATGTACCAAGGGTTGTTGCTTTTGATTTTCATTGTGGTGTTGAGTCCTATTATGCAGCGGGTGCCGCTTTGTGCTTTCGCCATACTACTGGTGTATACCGGTTTCAAATTAGCATCTCCGACGGTCTTCAAGCAGGTATATAGTCATGGAGTAGAACAGCTGATATTCTTCACGGGAACGATGGTTTTGACCCTCTATACGAATTTATTGGTAGGCTTATTCGGCGGCTTATTACTGGTACTCGTCAGTCATTTATTATTGGCCAAAGTGTCCATCTCACGTTTTTTCAGAATGATCTTCAACCCTGGTTCAAACTTGCTCATGAAACCAGATGGGACTTATGAGTTAAAGATCAGAGGGATAGCAAATTTCTTGGGTATCTTAAGTATCAATAAATTAACAGCACAAATCCCACACGGTGCTAACGCAACAATCGACCTGTCCGAAACTCATCTAGTTGGCTTTACTGTGCTAGAAGACTTACATGATTTTCAGAAAATCCACCAACAGAATACCGGCGGGAAGGTACAGATTAAGGGTTTAGATAGTCATATATCCTCCACAAATCATAAGTTAGCAACCAAGATTCAGATCGACCCAGTAGAACCACTCACCCGGAGGCAGAGCAAGCTGAAGGAGATGGCGGACAGCTACGGCTGGAATTTCCAAACGGAGCCGGTGGAAGACTTGGAATACTTTCAGTCTTTTAACTTCTTTAAAACACGACCGATCGAAGCCGAATCTAACTGTATTTCCGATTTGGACAAGGACATGCACCTGGAACTAATCGATGTAACTTTTGAAGAAGGTTCAGATATACTTCCGGAGGAGTATGACACAACAGTGGGCCTCCTCAAGCTTCCCTTTAACATACCTAAGTTTACGATAGAGAAAAAGGACTTTTTAGAGCGTGTTCTTCACTTATCCGAGCACAAAGACATCGATTATAGTCTATACACCAACTTCCCGAAAGACTACATCGTAAAGGTCGACAATGTAGAGGCTATGGATAACTTCCTCACCGAAAAACTCAAGGTGCTCATCGAAATTAGCGGTCTACATCACTTAGAAAGCAATGGCGAAGCGATTTTAATTTTCAGTAATAATTTCCAATTGGCTCAGATCCAGGAATATGCCAAAATGATCCAATTCGCTGAGAACTTTAAGTCAATGATCAAGGAAAAGTAGGAGCCACGGCTTAGGGTTTTCGGCAGGCTCCTCTTGTTTTTTTCGTTAGAAGGCTTTCCGCTATCACTCCTCACGCCGCAAAGATTGCACCGGTGCAGCTGAAGCTGTTTGGTAGGTTTGTCCGCCCAGGGTAAGTCCAGCAATAAGCAATGCTACCAAGCCAGCGATCAAGTAGGCCAAGCCGTTTTCTGGTGCGCGGTAGGCGAAGTTTTCCAGATAGCTATTGATCCCCCACCAAGCAAAGGGACAAGCGATCACAAAAGCTACGATGATAATTCGCATAAAGCGTTTTAGCAAAAGGAACATAATTTGTAGCGTAGAGGCACCATTCACCTTCCGTATACCAATTTCCTTGACCCGCTGCTGTACTTCAAAAAGGGAAATA
>JAHQWA010000137.1 GCA_019634045.1 Saprospiraceae bacterium | reverse complement strand
GACCTGATACAAATGCAATTGAAAATGCAAAGTTTCAAACTGATTATACTTGAGGTGGAAATTGAAGTTGGTAGCCTTGGCCCCGCCCGGAATCTTGCGGATGATGCGCCCGAATTTCTGCCCGTCATTGATCGCATTACCGCCTGTACTGCTGTTGACTTTGCGTGTACCTCCTACTTTGCGCTCCCCATTACGACTGGCCGTCGCTGATGGGCTGGGGCTGTAGAAAGGAAGGGATGCGTAGTCAAAAGGAGGATTTTCTTGGTCCCGCATATTCTTCCAATATGGCATCGATTCAAAGAAGTTAGCCGGCAATTTATCATAGGGGACAAAATGCATTTCCTTGAGTTCTTTCTGTTGTTGAATCATCTTGTCCGAGGCATCAATCTTTGCCCAATCCTTTTCGTAAGGAGCAAACATCAGTCGGTTGTTAATCTCTGGTAAATGTTCACTCAACCATCTCAGCTTGCTTTTGCCAAAGAACTTCCATTCATCATCTATAAAGAACAAGTAGATTGGATCCCCCGTATGATAGCCGCCATTCCAGGCATTGATCTTGCCATCTCGCCAATCTATTACCATTCCTCCGTCATAGGGGGCTTTAGTAATCTGCATGAGATACACCTTGTTCTTCCGACGTTCCCTGATAATGACCATGCTTTCAGGCGACTGAACCTCTAGGTAAGGGAAATCCGGAAGACTTTTGTATGCTCCAATGGCCCAGACTTCGAAAGTGCTTTTGCCTTCTACCCATTTTCCGTATACACCTTCTGGTTCTCTATGACTAGGGCTGTCGGCAGTGAAATTCCAGCTATTGAGGGGGAGTGGGGTGAAGGAGGGGACTGGTGCTGTATGTTCGAGCTTTTTAGCGGGAAGTGGGGTGATGGCCGGTAAGGCTACGATTGGAGAAGTCGCAGCAATTGTCTTCGTTGCGATAGACAGATCTGTGTTGGGACTAGGCTGTACTTCCAGATCGTCGGCAGTCGTCTCAAGTTGAGCTTGTTCTTCCCTTAAAAGCTGAGTGAGTGGGTGGTTTTCATTCACCATTTCCATGATTTGAACCGGTTCTACAGGTGTGAAAGAGGCCAGTACAAGAATAGCAAACACATAAGTGGCGGCCCAACGAAATTGCTTCCACTTGGAAAAAAAGAATCGTTCCACTTCGAAGCCCAAGATGGAGACAATTCGGCTCTTGATCTGACTGTTCTGGGCCATGGGCATAGCATAGTGTTGGCTGGAGGTGGTAGGGGATAAATATTTTGCCACCTGCACCAACTGTTCCGCATAGGTAGCCTTCGATAGACCAGCCTTCAAAACCTGCTCATCACAAGCCTTTTCTCTTTCGACGGATTGTAGGTTTTTAAACCACCACACCAGGGGATGGAACCAGTATAAACTCACGGCTATCCAGCTAAGAACGTGGATTAGATAGTCGTGACGCTTGATATGTGTCATCTCATGCAATAGAACCACTTCCAAGGTCTATTCGGACCAAGTTTTGGCATGTTCGGGGAGTAAAATCCGCGGTTTCCAGACACCCCAGGTCATGGGACTCTTAATGCTTGGATGATAGGCAATATTAACTCCAGGAGAGGACGCGTGCCCCCTCGCTGGGATGGCCTTTTGGTTGAGTTGATAGGTAGCTCGAATACCTATAACCAAGCGGAATAGAAAAACGAAGCTGCCGACTGCCCATAGGATAACAACGATTTGGAGCAAGCTCATCTTTGCATCGGGTGATGAAGAAGACGTACTGATCATATGCAGTTCCAAATTAGATGTTGGGCGCACCGCCTGAGCAGCCTTGGCTGAAACTTCTTCCGATGGGCGAGCTGAGGAAGTACCTGTTGGAATAGCGGTAAGGTTTGAAGTAGGTTTGCCTGAGGCTGGTAGCAGTTGGGCAACTTCCGTTTCCACCTGCCATTCGGGAAGTATGGTGCTACTGAAGGGTAATACCAGCAAGCCAACCAAACTTAGGCTGACAATCCAATGTCGAAGACTGGCGGAGGCCTTTTTCGCACTGAAGTAGAGTAGGGTGGATAAGACGAGACAAATCGTCGCCTTGAGTAAGAGCGTGATGATAAAATTCATAGCTATATATTTCTAATGGTGGTTTGAAGGAATGCAATGAAGGAGATCAAGCTTTGCCTTTATCCTTAGCTTTTTGAATCAGGTCTTCCAATTCTTTTAGCTCACGGGCGGAGAGATCCGTATCAGGTTGATCCAGAAAGGTGGCAACCGCTTCCGTAATGGAACCGCCAAAGAAAGTCTTTAGCACATGCTTTAAACTGTGCTGGCGGACGTTTTCTGTTGGACTTGCTGCTTCATAGACATATTGGCGACCAGATTTTGAATGCCGCAAATGCCCTTTTTCTTCTAAGATCCGCAGTAGTGTGCGTACGGTAGTGTAGCTGGGGGCATCGTCCAGAAGGTCGGTTACTTCTTGGGCAGTCAACTTCCCTTTTTGGAAAAAGAGATCCATGATCTGCCGCTCCCGACGGCTTAATTGTTGCAGTTTCGAAGGATCCATAGTTTTAGTGTTAATTTTTTAACACTTCAAATATGCAGGCTTTCAGATGAACTGTCAAGGCTTAGTGTTAATTTTTTAACATTTAATTTATTGTAATGCGTTTTCTCTTCCATGGGAGATCTTAAACACTGCGCAAGTTTCGGGTTTTTAGTGCATCTTTGAAGGGATACCTTTGAGGTATAATTCAATCAACTATGAGTAGTCAAGAACAGCTTAATTACGACCGAATTGCTTCCGCTATCACCTACATCCGAGAAAACTTTAAGGATCAGCCCAACCTGGATGAGGTGGCTCAAAGTGTGCATTTGAGTGCCTATCATTTTCAACGTATGTTTTCGGATTGGGCCGGGGTAAGCCCAAAACAGTTTTTACAGTATGTAAGCCTACAACATGCGAAGCAGATGCTAGGACAGGGAAGTGCTTCTTTATTCGATGCAGCCTATGAAACGGGACTATCGGGTACGGGGCGGTTGCATGATCTATTTGTGAATATAGAGGGCATGACCCCAGGCGAATACAAACAAGGAGGTCGTAACTTGCAAATCAATTATAGTTTTGCTGAAAGCCACTTTGGTTCAGTCTTAGTGGCTTCTACTTCGAAAGGTATTTGCCATATGGCCTTCTTCGAAGAGGAAGAGAAAGCCTTGGCCGCACTTCAACTCCGTTTTCCAGCTGCCCAGTATCGACAGATCACTGATCTTATTCAACAGAATGCCCTGCGCATTTTTACCGAAGATTGGAAGGCCTTAGATCAAGTAAAGCTACATCTAAAAGGGACCGATTTTCAGTTAAAGGTTTGGGAAACGCTCTTAAAGATTCCACAAGGCGCTTTATCGAGTTATGGTGAGGTGGCTGGAGCTATCGGCAAACCCAAGGCATCGCGAGCGGTAGGGACCGCTATTGGAAACAATCCGGTTGCCTACCTCATTCCCTGTCATCGCGTGATCCGACGGAGCGGAACGATCGGGCAGTACATGTGGGGAGAGAGTCGGAAAACGGCCATCATTGGCTGGGAAGCTGCGCAGGAGGCCTAGGAGCCCCTATTTCTTCCCCTTGCTTGTTGGTGGAAAACACCAACAGCTAAGGGGAGGCAAAAAATTAGATCAATAGGCAGTGCGGCATATGTCCGAAGTTTCACCTAGCTAGGTCTGGGCAAACTTCGGATATTTCGCGACGGCCTTTTAACGAAATGCTTGATGCACAGTGTACTTAGGCACTACTTCTTCCACAATTTATCATCGATGATCTGTTTCAATACCCGGTCCTTGTAATTCCGACTAATCGGTATCCGATGCGACTGGATCAGCAATTCATTATTATCAATGGCTTCAATCTTTGGAACGGCTACGATATAGGATTTATGTACCCGCATGAAAGCCTGCCCCTCCAGGTACTGCTCTACATTCTTAAGGTATAGCAAGGTGATGTATTTGCCCTTTGTAGTATGAATGATTACATAATTTTGCATGGCCTGGATGTACAGGATGTCAGCGAAAAATAGTTTCTCATATTTGTTTTCGCACTTGATAAAAAAGTAATCTTCAGATTCTGAGCCATTACTACTTTCTGTGCTAGAGGCCAATTGCAGTTGGGCATAATTCTTCGCCTTATTGACGGCTTTGAAGAATCGGTTAAAGGTGATCGGCTTGAGCAAATAGTCTAGGACATCCAGTTGAAAGCCTTCCAGAGCATAGCTGGGATAAGCCGTGGTAATGATAATCATGGGGGGATTCTGTGCCATCTTGAGGAAATCGATTCCATTCATGATGGGCATCTGAATATCCAGGAACACGAGATCAATCGATTCTTGATCCAATAACTGGATTAACTCGACCGGGTTATTCCCCGAACCCACCATCCGCAAAAAATCAATTTCACGAATATAGTTGCTGATCCCTTCTCGGGCCAAGGGTTCATCATCTATCGTTACACAATTCAAAATCATAGGCCCATTGGATGTTTCCTAAGTAGAATATTGATAGGGTGTGGATTCAAATGTTTTCCTCGAAGAAGCGTTTCCTGCTGGAATGACTGATACTGCCTTTAGGTGCAGCTGCAATTGGATATCGAACTGATTTTCGCCTGCCCGTATGTCCAACTTGTGTTTTCCTGGATAGAGCAATTCTAAACGTCGTTGTACATTTTTTAAACCAATGCCGCCATAATCCAGAACTTCTTGCGAGCTGAAAGCCATTGGTTTACTGCTATTACTGATCTCAAATAACAACTCTTGCTCCACCACCTTCAGCGATAAGCGAATCCAGTTTCTAGTTTTTTTGGATTGAGAAACATGCTTGAAAGCATTTTCTAAGAAAGGCATTAAAATAAAGGGAGCAATAGTGAGAGAGGCATCCGCCTTTCCTTCAATCTTGCATTCTACCTCTAGATGACTCTCTTGCCTGAGTTTCTCTAACTCTAGAAAATTCTCCAGATAGGATACTTCATGTTGCAAGGGTATTTGCTGCTCATTGCATTCGTAGAGTTGGTATCGGAGCAAATTGGAGAATTTGGCCAAAGATTCAGAAGCCATGTCGGGGTTCTTATGAATCAGGACAAAGATGGAGTTGATGGTATTAAATAGAAAATGCGGATTGAATTGGGATTTCAGAAACTTCAACTCTGTTTCCAGTTTTTCTTTTTCCAAGAGATCCTGTCTCCTTTTAGATTCTATCCAATTCTTGGTCAATTTGATACTCATAGCCAGCGCCATGGCGGCAATGGTGGAATCCAAGGAGTTGTACTTAAATAAGGAAAAGAAATCAGCTGAACCAACGCCATACAATTCTACTATCGATTTGGTAGAGAATTGCGCACCAATATGGTAGCCAGAAATAATCACGGATGCTGTGGCGATGATCGTCAAGGTTAGAATACTGAGATACAAGAGGTATCTTTTGTTTTCTAGGTACCTAGGGATAAGGAAATACAGGTTAAAGTATACCGCAATTGCTTGGAAAAAAAAGTAACTGGAAAATTTGATCGCATAGGGTAGTGACATCAGATTTTGTGCCACTTGGGTCATACTACCCGTATATAAAGACCACCACAAAAAGTGATAGGTAAACCAGAACGGTAGATGATACAGTTTGTACTTAAATATCCAATGTTGTTGCCAGCTAGACTTCAATAGAAAGGAGTTTAAAATATTCAAATTTAGCTAAATTATAGCAGATTCGCCATGCTCCTATGTGATAGGCTCCCAATACTTGATAAAACGCAGAATATCCTTGATGACTGGTAAAGTGCATTCGGATCGCCACAGTTTCACCCGCTTTTTTACGCCAATATGCACTTCGTCAATGTATACCGTCTACTTGGCATTAAGCTGAGCGGGGCGCCCAGCTTTTACTTTCCTTTGTCCTAAATCACCAAATATCTATGACTTATTTCTCAATTATGAAAACTTGGATCACCGTACTGTTATACATGTTGACATCTATTCTGCTACAAGCGCAAATCAGCGGTAAGATAGTAGTGGAAGAGGGAGAAAGTGCCGCTTTTGTGAATGTCCTACTGCTGCATACTACAGACTCCAGTCTAGTTAAGGGTGGGCAAAGCGATTTAGAAGGGAACTTCAATCTGCTAAATGTTCAGCCGGGCACTTATCTCCTTCGCCTCAGCGCCATTGGTTTTGCGGATTGGAATTCGGAGGCTTTTGAGTTGCAAGAGGGAGTAGGGAAGAACTTTGGCGAGATCCAGTTGTCTAGCGCTGCCATTGCCTTAGAAGGAGTGGAGGTTACGGCCAAAAAAATGCTACTACAGCAAAGTGCGGAAGGGACCGTGATCAATGTAGGTAGCAGTATCATGACCCAGGGAAGCTCAGCATTACAAGTATTAGAGAGATCACCCGGCGTATTTATTGACCAACGTAACAATACTATTGCGTTGAATGGCCAGAATGGAGTAGGGATTATGATTAATGGCAAGCGCCTGCGCCTCTCTCTACAAGAGGTGGTGGCCATGCTTCAAGGGATGAGTGCCGATAATATTGAGAAGATCGAGCTCCTCACCAGTCCTTCGGCTAAGTATGAAGCAGCAGGTAGTGGAGGACTGATTAACATTGTCCTAAAGAAAACTGAAGGTTTTGGCACCAATGGCTCGCTTTCGGTATCCGGCGGATACGGCGAGGGGGAGAAAGCCATGGCTAGTGCTCGGATCAATCACAGTGCCGGCGAAACCCATGCCTATGCAAGCTACACCTATTCATTGGATGAAATGGCCGATGGTTTCTATGGAGTCGGAACCAATATAGTACCTGTTTTTGGGGGGCAAGTAGGTTTTGAAATTCTAAGCAACAATTATCGGCGACTAAGCAATCACAATCTAAGCTTGGGGGCAGAAACTAAAATAGATGATCAGACTATTCTTGGAGGAAGTTTGATCATGCAGCGAAGTGGGAATAGAAATACGGTCGTGAACCTGGTGGAATACGATTTGAATCCTGATTCTTTGATCCGGATGAACATTCAAATCAATGGCGATAATCCCTGGAACAACCTCTTGTCTAATGTGTATCTGGAACGAAATTTGGCTGGACAAGGTAAACTCAAGCTAGATGTTGATTACCTCAACTTTGATAGTAAGAATCCTACCTTAGCCCAAAGCCAATATTTCAATAAAGAGGACGATCCGATTCATCCAGGAGGGCGATTCTTTGCTGATGCCAATCGGGGAAGTAGCCGGACAGCCATAGATATTGGCGTATTTAAACTAGATTTTGAAAGAACTTTCCAAGACAAACTAAAGTGGGAAGCGGGTGTGAAAGGCACCTACTCCAAGACTTCCAATTTGGCGCAAATAGAACGCCAAGAAGACAACGACTGGATATTAGATGATCGCTCCGTGACAGCAGTTGATCTTTACGAAAGTATTGCTGCTGCTTATACCAGTTTTCACTATCCCTTCACCCCTTCGACGGAGTTGACACTGGGAGCGAGGTATGAGTATTGGGAAAGGACAAGCCCAGAAGACAAGCGCGTGCAACGACGCCTATTCCCCTCCCTATTCTTTAGCCATGGCTGGAATGAGGTTTCACGCCTCCAGCTCTCCTTTACCCAACGCGTAACTCGACCCGATTACAACGACTTGGCCTCCTTCCTCCGGTACAATGGCCCCATTTCCGTCTTTACGGGAAATCCGCTACTCAGACCAACCATCAGCCATAATGTTCGCTTAGCCTACCAATGGCAAGCCTACAATTTCTCCTTAAACTTGGTGCACGAAGAAAACCCGATCGTACGCTATCAAGTGGTCGAAAATGAGGCAGGAGACTTAGTCCTGGTATCCCCTCAAAATATGTTTTATCAGCGCAATATCTATTTTCAGACAGATATTCCTATTCAAGTCCAACCATGGTGGAACGCGAACCTGGGCTTTACCGGAGGGCCAAGGAAATTCCATTTATCGCACACAAAAGAACAAGTAGAAAAACAATACTGGACCTACAGCATTTATGGCAATCAGACCATCGACCTTCCTTGGGACATATCCTTGGAATTGTCTGGCTGGTATAATGCACCAAGCTATGATGGATCTCGAAGATATAAGGGCTTCGGTATGCTCAATGCAGGTTTGAAGAAGCAATTGAAGAATAAGCAAGGGAGTATTCAATTTACCGTGAATGATCTCTTTAAGTCTATGCGAATCGTCTCCGATTTTGGTAACCTGGCAGAAGAAGCCTTTGCCTCTTCAGCTGATGTGGTCTATCGGGCAGAATCGGCTCGAACCCGCATCTATCGAATATCCTACTTCCGCAACTTTGGAAATACTAAACTCAAACGCAAAGGAGAGCGGCAGGCAGGTGCTACTGAGGAGCGATCTCGTGTACGGAGTGAATGATTATTTCCCAACCACACTGAGTTTGTACCGACTCGGTGTGGTTAATTTACTCCGGTACCTTTGAAGAAGGTATAGCTAAAAACCCCATCTGAGACTGCTGTTCTAAGTAGCCCATCAATCCCTCTTTGGTAGGCTGCCCGGCTCACTAAGCCTTCCTGCAGCAGGTCCTCAGACATTCCCTGAATCATGGCGGTAAAGGTATTTCGAATAAAACCGTCAACTAGTTTCGGCTTGCTACGGTCTACATAGATTTGTCTGGGGCTTACCGCAATTTCTTGGTAGCCTGCTTTATCCAGTAAGGGGAAGAGTGCCCGTCCGATATTGGCATTGCCTCCTCGTTTTTCTTGCAGCTTTACTTGGGCTTCCACTAGGGCTCTCGCCTGTGCATCCTCCGGGTGGAAGAAGGTAGATCCATGATCCCCCTCAATCACCGTTATGGTTCCGCCCTTCTTGACTATTTCTTTTACTTGTTTTAAAATCTCCAGCGGATTTGAGATATGCTCTAGAAAAAAGCAGATAAAGGCGTGATCAAACTGGTCTCCTTGGTGTTTCCGAAGTGATCTTACATCCTGAAGCCGAAAATCAACATTCGTTAATGGTTCTTCATCAATCGATTTTTGGGCTAGATCCAGGGATTTCTGGGAAATATCGATAGCGGTAAATTGAACCTTGGGGTTCTTTTTTGCGATAATCCGGGTCTGTGCACCCACTCCACATCCAATTTCCAGCACCCGAGAGCCCGGCTCCCAAATCGAATCAAAATGCAGATACTCTGAGACAGAAGTAGCTTGATCTCGAAGGCGTTGGGCTTCGCGTTGGCTGTATCCATGAATATACCGATCAATCTGACTTTCCTTAAATTCTTGGATCTTGGATTCGAGATTATCATAGTGCTCCAAGATCACACTGGCCCTTTCCTTTAATTCTTTTCCTGCAGCAGTGAAATACAACTGATTGCCAATCCGATTAAAAAGATCAATTCCTAAATATTCCTCTAGGTTTTTCAGTTGATGACTAAGGGCAGACTGCGTGAGGTTCAGTTCCTTGGAGGCCTTGTTCAAGGAGCCATACTTTTCGATCGCTACGATCAGCTTTAGGTGTTTTGAATCAATCATAAGTATTTGTGATAAAAGTAGGATAGGGCAAAACTAAGGGATTTTATCCCCGATTGGACATGAGTTTCAATGACCTTTTTTGATAGGACTTATGAAAAGAATTCAGAAGTTATCCTTATCATTCTAGTGCGGGAGATTAGAAAAAGGAAAAGCGAAGCAGGGGGGCAAAAATAGGGACGCTTTTACTTATCTAGTATGAACAATGGACAGGGGCAGGGGTTAAAACGCTAAAAGTTTTTACAAAATGAAATCAATCTTTCTCCTCTTAATCGGATTAGTACTAGGAACTGCGGTTGAGGCTCAAAATTACTTGAGTTATGCCAAGGAAAAACGCCAGCACCGCTCGAGCTTCCTTTCAGACTCTGTGGATGTTGATCTTTTTCTACCAGAAACCTACCCGTTTGCTGCCGATTCAACCCGATACCCGGTGATTATCATTTTTGATAGTCAGCACGAATTTACCTTCCCGCATATTATGCAGACCATTGACCTCCTTACGGGAGAAGCACAAATGCCCGAAAGCATAGTAGTTGGGATACCTTTTGATTATCGAGAACGCTTCTACCTGACATCTGCTCGAAAGAGAGCGGGATCCGATACGATGGGGATCGAACGAATGGAAGGATTTCTCTTTGAGGAGTTACTACCTATGTTGAAACTAAACTATCAAGCCAATGACTACCTAGGCTTGATCGGGCATTCACGTACCGCTTTCTTAGTAAACTACCTGCTGACACAGCGAAGCCAGGAGGTGGATCTAGCAGTTGCGCTTAGTGGCTTCTATAGCAATGAACCACTAGGGATTGAGAGATTTAGAGCCTTTGCACAGAACGAGGATAACTTCCCCGCTAGAATCAGATATTACTTCACAGCAGGAACTGCCAAGGAGGAAGAAACTTACTGGAAGGAATGTACGGAGATGGCAGGCTACCTCAAGCAACAACCCTTGTCGGACAAGTTGGTGTGGACCTTTACAGAAAGCCCGAATGCTAATCATATGACCAACTACTGGCTATCCGTTCCACCGATTTTGGTAGACCTTTTTGCGGACTACAATCACATCCTGAATCATTGGTTACACGAAAAGTTGAGCAGCGATCCTTTGCCAAATCCCAGTGCGGCACTATTAGCAGACCTGAAGCAGGCAGGGGAATCCCTAAATTTTCATCTCAATCCAAGCTTGACTCATATCTATTCAATTGCCAGCGATTTCGCCTTTCAAAAGAAGGATTATCAAAAGGCTATTGAGGTCCTCGAACTTGGCCTGGCTTATTATCCGGCTTACCTAGATTTTGATTTGACCATTATTGACTTTTATAAAAAGATGGATGCTCCTGAGCAATTGAAGAAGTACAAAGAGAATTTTCGGAAAAAAGTAAATCAAAGCCGACAACTGAATGATCAGGAAAAAAAGGAATTGTTGGAGAATCTAAATGAATAAATTTATTACTTTGGAACATCGTTAGACCAGGGACTGATTAGCCACTCAACGGCCATTGAGTTCTGATCAAACGATGTTCTTGCCCAAGATCCAAGGCAAATAGAATTCCACACGCTAAACCTCTTCCAACCAGCTATGGGTAAATACCTCACCGGTTTTTTGTTGATTGCTACCTTCTCTAGTTTTCTAGGTCGCTTTGTGCCGCCGCCTGTTCTGACACCAAGTAGTATAACGGTCAATGAAGCTGGCTATGCTGTATTGAGTTGGCAAGGTGATTTATGGCTTGGCCAATTGCAGAATGGGACGGATTGGGCGATTCCTGCCGCTTGGCAGCGTTTGACTCAATCCAGTGCAGTGGAACGAGATCCCGTGTGGCATCCTGATGGTAAGCAGTTATACTTTGCCTCTGATGAAAAGGGGCGTTTTGACATCTGGAAAGCCGAGCTAAGCGTAGCGGGCAGGCTGGAGAACAGGACTATCGTGATTGAATCTTCGGAGGCAGATATGCAGCCTACCTTTGCGGAGAATGGGGCCATGGCTTGGTCACGAGGGACTGGGGCTAGGTCCGATATTTGGACCCGGAGCCAAACTGGGGAACTTTCGCAATTGACCAGCACTTTTGGTCCAGATCATTCGCCGGCCTATCATCCAGGAGGAACGCAGATTTCGTACGTCAGTGAACGAAAAGGGGCCAATTCTGTACTGATGATGGAATTAAGCAATAAGAAAAAATCGACTATACTGAGTGGGAAAGCGGCCTTGTTTTTACAATGGTCTCCGGATGGAGAACTGCTTACTTTTACCACTCGAAATCAACCGCAAGGACTCTGGGTAATGGATAAAACTGGCTCCTATTGCAACTTGCTGAGTAAGCGAAGAGGCATCGGGACTTGGTCAGCAGATGGGAAACAACTGCTGGTGATGGAGATTCCCCGAAATCCACCTGCTTATAACGGAGACCCCATGCTCAATGGGGATCGGCCCTTGTTAGTACCTATCCAACAACAACTACAGATTGAGTTATTGCCAGCCCCCAAAGCCCTCCTAGCGCAAGCTACGACCACCGTCACTTTAGCTCCAGCTGATAGTCTACAGTTTGTTCAAAGACTAGCGCAAACGGTATCCTTTCTTAGCAAACGATACGGCTTAGATCAGGGAAAGAATGCCGGTAAGTGGAATCGAATGGTCAAGGCAAGTCAAAGTAAGATGGCGAAGGCCCAGAACGAGGCAGAGGCGGAGCAGATTCTATATGAACTGATTAAAGAAAGGCCAAGTATCAAAGAAGAGCTAAAGGGGAAAGCTGCCATTTCTAGTGCACATCCCTTGGCAACAGCCGCAGGCTTGGAGATTTTGGAGGCTGGCGGAAACGTGGTAGATGCAGCAGTAGCAGTGTCTTTTGCACTAGGGGTAGTGGAACCGGATGCCAGTGGGGTAGGGGGCTATGGAGAAATGTTGGTTCATTTGAAAGAGATGCCAGCGCCCACCTGTATTGAATTTCTCACGCGCGTGCCGGAGGCGGCTTCATTAAGCAATGGGCTATTACAACAGTTACCATCGAGTGGACCGGTATTGGTCAATGTGCCAGGGACGGTAGCGGGCATGGAATTGGCTTGGAAAAGGTATGGAAGTGGAGAGATAACATGGGATAAATTGTTGGAACCTGCCATTCGCCTGGCACGCCGGGGCTTCGCCATAGATCATTCCTTTGCCACCACCTTGGCCATGGAAGAAGAAGCCTACACCAAATGCTCGCGCTGCCAAGATCTTTTTTTCAAGAACGGCCGGCCCCTACAGGCAGGTGATACACTGAAGAATCCTGATTTGGCTTATACCCTCCGCATGATTGCTTACCGAGGTAAGGATGGCTTTTACAAAGGCCCCGTGGCTCAACGGATGGTGGAGGATCTTCGGTCTAAAGGCAATGTGATCACCATGGAAGATATGGCCAGGTACTATGCCGTGGAACGAGCGGTGGTAGGCACCACTTATCGAGGACATACGGTATACTCAGGCCCCCCTCCGGTTTCAGGCGGAGCGCTACTCACGGCAAAGCTGAATCTACTGGAGGCTTTTCCGGAACCCAAGAATTATGTGGAGGATGCAGGTACGGCCCATGCCATGATAGAAGCTTGGAAGTTCTCCCCATCGGGTCGCGGGCGTATAGCCGATCCTGGCCTTTGGCCGGTCGATTTAAAACCCTTTACCGATAAGCCGATGGCTTCCAATCGATGGAGAGAATGTTTTGATCCCTTGAATAGTGCTCATCCTGCTGATAGTAGCTGCCTGGATACCCGAGTAGTGGCTAGTTGGGGAGCGGAAGGGGTGCTCGAGGCGCGCAGATCCACCGGGACAACCGCCTTCGCCGTGGCAGATGGGGACGGGAATATGGTGTCTGTTACCCAAACCTTGGGTACTTGGGGCGGCAATTTCTACGTGACGCCTGGACTAGGCTTCATTTACAATGACAAACTACGTTCTTATAACTCCAACCCTAAGCGCTACAATGCGCGGATACCATTTGCCCGAAATGTAACTAGTATCAGTCCTACCATGATCTTCAAGGGAACGGCAGAACAAAAACAACCATTAGCAGCCTTGGGTGCCGCAGGAAACGCCTGGATCACCTCAGCGGTTTATCAAATGACGACTGGGATAATCGATCAAGGACTTGGGCCCCAAGCTGCCCTAGAACTCCCCCGCTTTTTAGTCGGGATGCGGCGAGACCCTCGAGACCGCTCTAAAGTGCAAGAGATCGTCGTACAAATGGAAGATGGATTTGCTCCAGGCTTGTTGGAACAATTGGAAACGCTAGGCCATGAATTACAATTGATCTCGACGAGAGGTGAACTGAGAATGGGCTACGGGGCTGCCGTTATCGTGGAAAAAGGGAAAGTTAGAGCTGGAGCGGACCCACGTAGATCTGGGGCTGCTGGAGTAATCAAATAACCCATAAATTATACGCTGAGTTATAACCTCAAAGCTATGTTAGAATTCGAATCCTTAGAAACACTAAAGAAATACATTAGTACCACAGATATTGAGAACATTGCCGTTCAATCCTTAGATCTAGCTCAGATTGAGGACTTGGTATTAAGTCGCCGTTTCAAAGGCTGTTTGTTCTTGGGCTGCCATTTAACGCCTGCCCTTTGGGAGCATCTTGCAGGAGAGAATTACCTCTTCCCTTTGTTGGATGTCCCCTTCAATATGTATCCCAAAGCTTTGTACAACAAGGCAAGCTTGTATGATAATTATGACTACAAACAGCCAGAGACCTATGAACAGACGCTGGATAAGCGGGTCTATGATCATTACTTGAAAATGGGGAAAGAAGCCACCGTGATTAAGGAAACACTGGCCCGCCGACTACACGATCATTCGATTACCGATGCTATACAAGAGTTTTTGCACGAATACGAAGAGAAGAAGGTTGTGGCGATTATGGGCGGCCACGGCCTCGCCAGGGATCATGGGATATATCAGCAGGTAGCTGAGATCGCCAAGGCCCTCACCGAAAAGGGCTATTTGATGGTTTCAGGAGGAGGGCCTGGAGCCATGGAGGCTACGCACCTAGGGGCATGGTTTGCAGGCGGTCCTAATGAGGCCATGGACGAAGCCATTGAGATGCTCAGTGGTGCTCCTAAGTATGATCACCCCAATTGGCTACCTACTGCTTTTGAAGTCATGGAGCGGTTTGCTTGCGGTTCATACCATAGTTTAGGAATTCCAACCTGGCTCTATGGGCATGAACCCCCAACTCCCTTTGCCACACACATTGCCAAGTACTTTGCCAATAGTGTCCGGGAAGAAGGTTTACTAGCTATCGCAAAAGGGGGGGTGATATTCGCTCCAGGAAGTGCAGGAACAATTCAGGAGATATTTCAGGATATTACCCAGAATCATTACGAATCTTTTGGCTATGCCAGTCCAATGGTATTTCTGAATAAAGAATATTGGAGCTATGATCGGCCCATTTATCCAGTCATAGAACTGATGCACTTGAGAGGGAATCTCAAAAACTTAGATCTGGGTATCTATGACCACACAGAGGAGGTCATAGCCCATATTGATGCCTTTGTATAGGAGTTGTCCTATCGCTTTTGCGCTTTGATATAGACGTCCAGGTTATCGGGGCGGTCATTCAAGAAGAACAAAGAGATTTTTCCATCTTCCGTTTCCTCGATCGTGGCAGGCATAGAACTCGTAGTCAGATACCAACCTTTCGGTAAGACAACTGTATTGCGATTTCTACCGAAACTTCGATCCCAAATCAACTCCCCATCATTGAGCAAATAACGATTGGGGTCCGTATAAGTCTCTTCTATACGGAGGCGCACGGATTGCCCCTTCTTGACGGGTTCAAACCAGATTACGACCACTTCGGTTTCATCAGTGATTTCTTGCTTAAGTTCGATGCCTTTTGCACTAATCGCGCCTCCTCGTAAGGTTTCTACCTTCAATTCTTCTCCCGTGTCGAGGATGACAGCTGAAGGCTTGGAGGCTTTGCTGCCAGGGCGTACCACATTTAGGTACTTGTCGGTCCCTTCCCTGGTTTCCGTATAATCGTGATAGAGGCGAAAGCTGTTGGAGCTAGGATTCTGCAAGAAATAGACAATTTCCCGGTTTTGTGTGGTACGGATCGGAGGCTGATAATTAAGTCTTGCTTTTGATTTATCTCTGCCGCTACCTTTCGTGCTAGCCGTATTTTCACTACTAGCCGTGTAGGGCTTAGGTGTATTGGAGATAGCCTTTGCAGACAGCTTATAGGGGATGGATCGAGAACCCATATTCATAAAGCTTACGACAATGTGTCCGGCCTCATTCACCGTCACTTGTGATGGGTAATTGCAGCTGGTTAATTCATATCCTTTTGGCAAAACCACTACGTTTCGCTTGATCCCCAAAGATCTATTAAAGATTACCTCATTGCCTTTTTGAAAATAGGCGGCTTTGTTGGTATAGGTTTTGATGATTCTAATACGAGCTTCCCCATTTTCAGGCACGGGTCTGGCTAGGGTGACTTTGATGAACTTCCCAGAAAGACTGGCTTTGGGATGTCCATTTCGTCTAGCATGTTTACCATCTACGACTTGCCACTGTAACGAATCTCCCGTCATCAAATCATAAGCGGCATTTACTTCGGCCTCATTACCAAATCTCAAGGAATTGTAGTAGTATTTTGCTCCGGGCGTGGTGGCGCTCACCTCATAAATCATCTGGAACTGGTTGGAGGAAGGAGCCTGGAGATGATAGGTAGTGATATTATCCTCTGCTGCTTGTGGAAGTGTTTGTCCAAAGGAGGAAGATATCGATAAGCAAATAAAAGATAGAAGGATCGTAAAGCGAAAGAAGCTCTTAGTTGAAATAGGTTGCATGTTCAAAGTGACTTAACTATAATGAGATCGTAGCGAAAAAAGAGAATCAGCGTATAGATCAAGGCCTTATTATTTGCTGATTTCTAATAGCTTAATAGGGGCAAAACTAATCTTTTTCCTAGGATAATTTAGGGGGTTCCCTTATTCTTTTTTACATTCGAAGCCACTGGGATTATTCTTAGTGCCCTTTATTTTCATTCACTTCACACACGAATTACCTTATTCCAAATAATAGTACAACGCATGAGAAGAATTAGACTAGCCATCATAATGCTCTTAAGCATGCCGCTTATCTTACCTGCACAGCAACCCGAAACGCAGAAACCTGTGATTCATGGCAAGCATTGGGTTGCCATAACCGGAAAACCATTGGGCGCTACTGCCGGAGCAGCCATTTTCCACAAAGGGGGAAATGCTGTGGATGCAGCATGTGCGATGCTGGCAGCTACCGCAACGATGTGGGATAAATTGAGTTGGGGAGGAGAAACGCAGGCTTTGATCTACAATCCCAATACCAAGAAAGTAGTTGGAATAAATGCCTTGGGCGTAGCGCCAACAGGAGCCACACCCGAATTTTTTCGGAAGAAGGGCCGACCTTACCCGCCGGCCAATGGACCACTAGCAGCCGTCACCCCTGGCACTCCAGGTGGTTTGCTTACGATGTTAGCAGAATATGGCACAATGACCCTCAAGGAAGTGCTGGCGCCGGCTATTGAAATGGCTGCCGGTTATCCTATGGAAATATATAATTCGAATGAAATCGAAAAAAATAAAGAGCTCATCAAGAAATGGCCTTATTCCAAAAAGGTGTTTCTAACCAATCGAGGGCAAGAGCGAGAAGGACCACATCCAGGTGAAATATTTGTACAGCGAGATTTAAGGGCTACGCTGAGAAAATTGGTTGCTGCGGAGCAAAAGGCTCGTTCTGAAGGAAAAGATCGCAAGGCTGCCATTTACGCGGCCTATGATCGCTTCTACAGAGGAGATATCGCTGAAGAAATTGTGCGAAGCGTGCAGGAGCAAGGTGGACTCTTCACCATGGAAGATTTGGATAAATGGAAGGTGCACATCGAGGAGCCAGTCATGACGACTTACAAGGGGATTGAGGTCTACAAATTGACGCATTGGGTACAAGGCCCGGTACTCTTACAAGCCTTGAATATTCTGGAAAATGTAGACCTGAAATCGATGGGCTACAATTCCAAAGAATATATCCATACCCTCTACCAAGCTATGAATATGGCCTTTGCGGATCGTGACTTCTATTATGGCGATCCCTATTTCCCGCCAGAAGAACCGATCAAGGGTTTACTGTCAAAGGAATATGCCAAGCAACGACTGAAGCAAATGAACAAGGAGAAAAATGATCCTACGGTCGGCCCTGGTGATCCATACCCTTTCGAAGACAAAAAGAATCCTTACCTCGACCTCCTGAAAGACTGGGGTAGGGCCTCTCTGTCACGCCCACGGCTCGAGGATTCCCGATTCGCCATGGAAATGAGTGATGAAGATGCCTTCTATGCCGGAACTACCTCTATCCAAGCGGTCGATAAGGAGGGCTGGGTAGTATCCATTACCCCCAGTGGCGGATGGGTGCCGGCCTGCATTGCGGGTAAAACGGGCGTGGGACTAAGCCAACGAATGCAAAGTTTTGTCTTAGATGAAAAGCAAAACCCCTTCAATGTGCTGGAACCTGGAAAGCGGCCTAGAGCTACCCTCACGCCTAGCCTTGCTTTAAAGGATGGCAAGCCCTTCCTATCCTTTGCCGTACAAGGCGGTGATAGTCAGGATCAAAATCTTCTACAGTACTTCCTTAATATCGTGGAATTCGGCATGAATGCGCAAGAGGCTGCGGAGGCCGCAAACATCAATAGCTTCCAGATGCGCAGCTCCTTTGGTAAGCACGCCAGCGAGCCAGGCAAGCTTTTACTCCATGATACCACCCCCGAGCCCACCCGCAAGGCCCTGATGGAAATGGGCTATAAGTTGGATTTTGCAGCCCGTACCTCCGGACCCATTAATGGTGTCTTCTTCGATTGGAAGAATGGTACCTTCTGGGGAAGTGCGAGTAATTATGGTGATGATTATGGGATTGGGTGGTAGGCTCCCGTAGATTAGACTTTGATTAGACATCCGAAGTCTTTAAGACTTCGGATGTCTAATCAAAGTCTAGTAGGCACTCATACGCTGTTCGTAGGCTTCGTGAAAAGATAAAAACTGCTCCTGCCCACCAAAAGTGTCAAACACTTCTTTACGAGCCAACTTCAATTCATCTTGCCTTCCTATCAAGCCAAGATATGAACTATATTGCCAATCATCATACCTTTGACTGAGTCCTGCTTTTACAGGGTTATTGTGAATATAGGCCGTAGTGAAAAGATATTGATATTCATTTTCGATCAACTTCTTTTTGAACTTTGCTTGAAATAGGCTCCCTGTGCGGCCGTACTTTTTGTTGATCGCCTTTACATACGCGATGAAGAAATTCTTAAATCCCTTGGTAATCGGGTTTAATTTGCCACCGTCATTATAGGGGTCAGGCGTCTTGACGGCTGAGTCGAGAACACCAATCAGTAAGTGAAAATGATTGGGCATTAGACAATAAGCATGTAGTTGGGCTAAACCAGTTAGGTACTTTTGGTAAAGCTGGAGAAAGAAATCATAATTCTTAGTTTCCTTGAAAATGTCTTCTCGGTTGTTACCACGGTTATACACATGGTACAATTGGTAGGTTTTCATAAGAGCGCGATTTTAGAAATTCCAATGTTTTTTAGAGAAGAGGAAGATACGGAAAACCTACACCAAAATGTCCTTAATCACATGCCCATGCACATCGGTCAGCCGAATATCTCGCCCACTAAATCGGTAGGTGAGATTCTCATGGTCAATGCCAATGAGGTGCAACATGGTGGCGTGTAGGTCGTGGATGGAGGTGGGTTTATCTATGACGCGATAGCCATATTCATCGGTCATGCCATAAACGGTGCCTCCTTTGATACCAGCTCCGGCGAGCCAGATGGAAAAGGCCGAAGGGTTATGGTCTCTGCCATCTTTCCCTTGGGAGAAAGGAGTACGGCCGAATTCTCCAGCGAAGACCACCAAAGTAGTTTCTAACAACCCGCGCTGCTTAAGATCTTTTAAGAGCCCGGCGATGGGTTTGTCCACGGCGTGGGCATTGCGTTCATGGCCATCCTTCAGATTATTGTGTTGATCCCAGCGGTCAGCCGCTACGCGTGGGCAGGTTAATTCGATAAACCGGACATCTCTTTCTACCAAGCGGCGCGCCAGTAGGCATTGAGCAGCGTAGCCACGGGTATGTTTATCCTCATCATCTAAACCATACAATTTCTTGGTGGTCTCTGATTCCCCGGATAGGTCAGTGAGTTCAGGGACGGAGGCCTGCATGCGGAAGGCCAGTTCATAGTTCTGAATCGCACTGGCCACTTGATCTTCGTGTCCAAGCTTGCTGAGGAGGCTATGGTCCATTTGCCGGGCAAACTTCAGTTTTCGTTGTTGAAGCCCGTCTTTTTCCTCCTGCGGAATGATATTAGCAACGGGGACAGGCCCGGGCCTTAGGATGGAGGCTTGATAGCTGGCAGAAAGGAAGCCACTTTTAAAGTTATCGAGCCCTCCTGGCGGAATTAAGCCGCCATCTAGCACGACATAAGACGGAAGATTGTCGTTGGCAGCGCCAAGGCCATAGGTTACCCAAGAACCCATACTTGGGCGCCCCTGTATGCCGATGCCGGTATGGAGGAAGTAATTGGCATTGGTGTGCTCTGGAAACTCAGACACCATGGAGCGAACCATGGCAATGTCGTCCGCACAAGTGGCAATATTGGGAAACAACTCACTGAACCACATGCCGCTTTCCCCGTATTGTTTGAAGTCCCAATGACTTTTTAGGAGCTTTCCGATATTATTAAACTGTGTAGCATCCACTTTGAATTTCTTGTACGGATCTTGGCCATGCTCTTTGGTTAAGCGTGGCTTGGGGTCGAAGCTATCCACTTGTGATACGCCACCATCCATATAAAGGAAAATGATGCTTTTTGCCCTAGGCGCGTAGTGCGGGGGCTTTACCGCAAGTGGATTGCTGGAGGCTTGAATTTCTGAAGCGGCTGAAGTACAAGACCAGCCATTCATTAAACTCAGTAGCGCCAATCCGCCAAAGCCGTTTTTACAAAGATTGAGCATTTGGCGGCGTGAATATGGAGTAGGTGATGGATGTTTCATAATAGGAAAATAAATTCTTTCATATTGAATACCGTATGGCAATAGCTACTCCAGGCTTCCTGGGTAGTGGCGGTCTGGCCTTCGATTTCCGCAAAGAAACCTTTAGCCTCTTGAATCTCATCGCTACTGGGAGCTCTTGCAAAGGCCCGCCAGAAGACTTGTTCGATTTTTTCTTCAAACGCCTGATCGGTTTTGGCTATTTCTGCGGCCCAAAGTTCCGCCTGTTGCCAAACCAGCGGATCATTCATCAAGGTTAGCGATTGGGAAGGTACGTTGGATACATCCCGTTTTCCGAAGCAGCTGAAGGGAACGGGCATGTCAAAGCTCAGCATAAATGGCGAAAGGAAATTGCGGCGAATACCCTGGTAGATACTACGTCGGTTTTCGCCATCTAAAGGCCCTGACTTTGCTGGCCGCCCTCGCCCTTTCATAAATTCTGTCAGATAGATCGCTACCGGAGGACCATACATTTGTTTGTCCAATTGACCAGAAGTGGCTAATAAGGCATCTCGAATCGCTTCGGCTTCCATGCGGCGAACGGAGAACCTCGATAGGTAGATATTCGTGGGGTCTTGCTTGCCTCCATTTGGAGCCATGGCGCTTCTTTGAAATACCTCGGACTGTGCGATATTGCGAATGAGCCGCTTAACCGACCAGCCCTCTTCGATGAATTGGAGGGCTAGGTAATCCAAGAGGGCGGGGTGTGAGGGTGGGAACCCTTGCAAACCAAAATTGTCAACCGTTTTTACTAACCCTTGCCCAAATAAATGGTGCCAAATTCGGTTCACCATAACTCGACTAGTTAATGGATTTTCCGGGCTCGTTATTGCGGCTGCTAAGGCGAGGCGGTCGCTACCTTTGTTGGGGAATATTTGCGTGCTATCGGTGATAGGACTTAAAAAGCGGTGCGGAACCTCGAATTGGGATAAAGAGCGGTAGTCTCCCCGAGAAAAAACCGGACTTTGAACGGGCGAACCATCCACTACCCCAGCTACATAAGTGGAATCGTACAGATGGCCTGCTGCTTTAGATTTCGACTGCAACCACGCCAGGTACTGCGGGTTGTTGACGGGAATCTTCCCTTTCTTTAATAGCTGATTTAGAGTCGCTACATCATCGACCGTTGGCTGGCCACGCGACCAATTCTGCAAGGCCGTTTGTGGAGGGCTAGGGGTACTAGCTAGAGCCGGAATGGAAGGCGGAATGCTATCAAATACTACAGCATAGCTAGCTTCCAACCAGGCCCCAGTTGGGATTCCGTATCTATGATTCTTCCCATTCTTACGATAATGGCCATTTACCAATTCAATATAGGCCTTGTGACCTTTCCACATGCTGACGTCAAAGACGTGATCTGCCAGCTCGTCATTTTCCAATTTCTTTCTCAAGCCGCCGTGAATCGGGTTTTGGATCAGCTGTAGATTGTCAATTATGATCCTAATTTCTGATTCTGCGCCGGCAGCCTGAACGAGTATCTTGTCTCGATCGATCGTGAAGCTCGGCGATCGCAGCGCCCCTTGCAGTCCTGTCGATATCAGGCGGCTAGAAACTTTTCCGCTTTCAAAGCCAAGCAATTGATTTTGTTCAGAGAATTTTGGTTCTCCCAATGCATTTGGAGACTGAAACGCCAAGCCTTTAGCATCCCAATCACCGGTACCTCCTTGGCGAAAATCCCCGATGAACTGGAAAGCAGAATTGTCGGGGATAGAGGCGGCGGTCGTCGTCAGTTGATTTACTTTAAGGGCAGAGGAGAGCGGTGTTTGTTCGGCAATGAAGCGCTTTAAAGCCTCTTTTTGCAGATTTAGACTATCCATCAGCTGCCAACCGTCTTTGCCTGTACCAGCTGGAACCATGGCAAAACGAGTACTTTCAAAAATACCGTACCAAGCATAGTAATCCGTGGTGGGTATAGGGTCGAATTTATGATCATGACAGCGAGAACAAGCTACGGTTAATCCTTGCAAGGCCTTACTCGTAACATCTATTATATTGTCGATTCGATCCGCTTCATCCTGACGTACATCTACCGGGCTGTGCGTGCCCTCTCCCAAGGTGTAGAAGCAAGTAGCGATGGCCGATTCATTGCGTGTCTCAGAACTGTCCCATCTCGCTTCTTTTAGCAGGTCTCCGGCCAATTGTTCCGTTAGAAATTGATCGTAAGACAAATCTTCATTGAAGGCCCTAATCAAATAATCTCGATAATGCCAGGCTCCAATCACCGGATAATCAAACTCGTGGCCGCGAGTTTCCGCATATCTAACTAAATCCATCCAATGTCTCGCCCAGCGTTCTCCAAAATGAGGAGAATCCAGGTAGTGATCTACCAAGTTCGCATAGGCATTTGGGGAAGTATCAGCCATGAATGAATCGATTTCATCTAGCGTAGGAGGGAGGCCGGTGAGCAAATAGGCCAAGCGTCGGATCAGGGTCGCCTTGTCCGCTTTAGCACTGGCTACTAGGCCTTGTTCTTGGAGTTTTTCATCTATTAAGTGATCAATTTTCTCTGAAACCGTGGCCGCAGTCATCTTTTTAGGAAAGGCGTATTCTTTTGGTGGCTGAAAGGCCCAGTAGGGAGACCATTCTGCTCCTTGTTTGATCCACTTTTTGAGTAAAGCTACCTCTTTGTCGGACAGTTTTTTCTTGGATTCGACTGGGGGCATTCTAAGCTCTTCTTCTGTGCTAGTGATGCGTTGGAATAAGCCACTCTTTTGCGGATGATGTGGAACCAGGGCTGTTACGCCGCTTTCCAACAAGGCGGTTGCCCCTTCATAGGTATCTAGGCGCAGGCCGGCTTTCCTAGAACTTGGATCAGGGCCATGACAGCTATAGCAGTTGTTGGATAGAATAGGTCGGATATGGAAATTAAAATCTACCGTTCGTGGAAGATTAGCTTGTTCGTTACCTTCCGTACAAGCCTGGCTCCAAAGTAGCATGGAAAGTAGGATCAGCAAATTGAGCGTGCGACGGCTTAAAGCCATCCTATGCGAGAAAGGCATATGCATGGAAAACTTGTATAAATGATTGGCAATAAAGGCAGGTGACTACCTTTTTCGTCGTTCTGACTTGAAGATAATGAGAAATGCTCAGTATGGTGGAGAATTTGCAGATAAATCAGCAGACTATTGTGTTCGCACACAGGTAGAAGATGGAACAAGGAGCTGGATCGAAGGGACTCGTTTTTTGAAACTGTTTTTTGAGGAATCAACGATTAGGCGGGTCTGGGCTTTCGGTTTTTCCGAATCATGATAGCCAAATAGAATATGGCAATTCCTGACCAAATCAGGTTAAGGAAACTGGAAGGTAGCGCGCCATAATAAAGGGAATTGAGAATCAACATCACTCCGCCAATCAGATTCATGAGCTGATATACAGGGGACTGCGTAGATATCTTATCCATGCTGCTCATTAGAAAGGCTCCGATGAGCAAAATCGAGCCTAGCCAACCGATCGTTTCTACTAAAACTACCATGCTCCACTTTATAATTAATGAAAGTTGAATACGCCTAAATTAGTTCACTGTATTGAATAGCAAATTTAATACCTTTTTCGGAGCTCCAAAAGTAGAAAACCCAACTTTATTGCGATTCAAAAATCCAAATCTTCCTTTGCTTCGTATGTATACTAAATTAAATTAATTCCCAGCCAATCTTGGCGTACTGCAACTGGCCATGAGTAGTAAGTATTGAGTCTGATGAGCTCAATGTTTGCCTGAACTTGCTATGTCAATCTGGTCTGGGAAAACCTAAATCTATTGCTATGAATAAGTTATTACTCTGCTGTTTGCTGAGCTTACCACTCATGCTTATGTCTCAACAAGGAGCCTTTCTAGGCGTACATTCTAATCATGTATCCAAGAAGAAGGCCAAAGTTCTAGGTTTTGAGAATCGTTACGGTAATTATATTACCAATGTGATTCCTAAAACCTCCGCTGACAAGGCTGGCCTAAAGCCTTTCGATTACATTACTGGATTCAATGATGTCCCTTTTACTAAGGACGATAACATGACAGATCGTTTACATGAATTAAACCCCAAGGAGAAAATTCAGATCAACTTCACTCGCAATGGCAAAGCCCGGAGTCGAAAGGTGGCCATTGGTGCTCGAGGAGATGGTGAAAGAAGAAAGCGAACTAGAGCGGAAGATCCCTTTTTGGGAGTCAGCGCTCTTCATGAAAAGTTGCCCAAAGGCGTGAATGGGGTTCCGGTCGGAGTGATAGAATGTACGACCGCCTCGGCCATGGGCCTGATGAGTAGTGACGTGATTACGGCCATTGATAAGATTCCGATGTACGATTGGCATGATCTGGGCGCAGCCATTGACAATCGTGAGGTTGGAGATAAGATTGAGGTGGAGTACTACCGAAACGGTAAGCTGGAAAAGTTAAAGCGGCCGATCCTCTCTTTGGCAGCTAGTAAGAAGTGCGAAGAAGAGCAAGAAGAAGTAGAGGATATGGATGTAGATATGGAAAATGTAACGCAAACGGAAGCGGATGGTATGAAGGAGGAAAAAGGAATAGAGATGCCCCTGGTGAATAATTTAGAGATTGAACGATTAAATGTATTTCCCAATCCAACCAACGGCCTATTTGAATTGCGGTTTAACTTACCAGCAGAAGGCAATACCAGCATTCGAATCTTTAACGCGGGGGGAGCGGAGATATATCGAACTGAGCTAGGACGATTTACAGGAGATTTCAGAGATCGGATTGATATCGGCTCACAAATGAAAGGATCTTACTTTATCATGATCCAACAAGGCAAACGTTCGATTAGTAAGAAATTAATTCTACAATAAGACCGCTTCATAGGTACTGTAGTATTATCCCGACTAAAAGAAGCCTACCTGGGAATTCCCAGGTAGGCTAATCCATAAAAACGCAGACTATTAATCACCCGAAGAATTATCCTTCTTCGCTACATGAGTCTTTGAGGGCTTGGAGATCTTCTGCACTCGCTACATCTACTACTGTACCATCCTCCAATTCAACTTGTAATGGGTAGGTCAAGCTGGGGCGCTCTTCCACCTCTGGATTATTTCTCTTCCAAGATCTGATCGCAACTTTCAATTCGCGACGCGTGTCAACGATATCCGTTGTTTCATCCGGGAAAGTGATCGTAATCGGGTAAACCAGACTGAAACATCTTTCTCCGCGGCCATGGTGTGGTCGGTTGCCAAAGCTTCTGCGACACTCTCTTCTGACCTGAAATAGTTCTTCTTTTGATTCTACGGTGATCAATTCACCATCTTCACTTAGGATATCTAGTGGAAAACTTAGCGATGGGCGCTCCTCGGCATCTGGATTAGCTTCTTTCCAATCACTAATTATAGTACGAAGGCCTTCATAGTCCTCTGCTTCTGCAGTGGTACCATCAGGGAACTCAATAGTAAGTGGGAAAACAAATTCGTAACAACCTCCACGGCCACATCCGCCCCGCTCCTGAATTTCGAAAATAGCTTGAGTCGTGTACTCTACTGTGTCGTCAGATAAAGTAGTTTCTCCTTTTTCGCAGGAAGAGAACAAAAATGTCAAGCCAATTAACAGAGAAAAGAGAGAAGCTAACTTCAAGGATTTCTGAATCATGATCTTTTTGGTTTTTATTTTTTCTGAATGAATTACACAGGGATAAGACCACAATTCTTTTTTTGTACTCAAGTTAAATCTTAAGAAAATGTTAAAAAAATGGGAAAAACTTTTTTAGCCCTTCTTTAACTTCCGGTGAAAGAGCCCTCTTCGCATTCGAAATGCCCATTTGTTACCTTTCGCCAAAACCGGATTTCCCAATACCTCCGAACAAGCTGTACACTGGAGCGCCTTCTTAGCTTTGTCACTGGAATTCTGTAAATTAGACCAGTCACTTGGTGCACTTATGTTATGGAAATAAAGCCGTAAAATTCCCTTGCCAGACCCGTATTTATGGTAGGTTAAAATATAAGTTTCACAACGTCCACAGTGTATGTCATATACCTTAAATGCTTTACCCATTATTTTTTTTGATTTTATGCAACTTATTGGCTTATAGATAGGTACAAAAGAAATAGAGTTGCTTTTCCCCCCAAACTTCTATCCCCAGAAAAAAGCATAATATTTTTTATTTTAATATGTTTTTGCTATATTTGTGTAGGCAAGAGAAAATGTAAAACGGACTAGTAAAATCTTTTGCATTTCTAACTACAAGAAAGTAATAACTACACCCAAACTCATTATTCATAAAAACTAATACACTATGAGACGAATTACATCTCGCTTTGATTTCGCTTCTCAATTCCCTGCACCTACAAGTATGCCTTCAAGATCGTAAGATCTTGTGAAATGATAACTGCAGCAAATAAAAGCTGTAGGCGTAATTTTTAGTACTCCCCCCAGTTATAGTACCCCGACTATAGGTAAAATGAACAAACCCAGCCAGTATTTAGGCTTTGGACAGGAAAGCTAATGAGTATACAACTAAGCTTTACCCAACCAACAACGACCAAAGGTTTCATTGGTCTTTCCTAAGTTCCAGAGTACATTTTAAAATAAAATAGAATGGAGACAGTTTTGTCCAGCCGTAACTAGCTGTTCAGATCTGTGGATGATTTTACTATTCCTTCGAGAAGGTACTTCCTTCTAGTAAGGCTAGCGCTGATATGCTCGTTGGAATTTTGGTTAGGACAAGGCAGTAGACCTTTGCCATGCCCCTGCTATGCATTGTTTTAGAGTTTCTTAACCCATAAATACGTTTAAAATGATTGCGAAACAAATTCAGTTTTTCGGGAAAGACCTGGAAATGCTAACTGAAGAGGAACAAAAAGCCATCAAAGGTGGCGGTCGTGGTCGACGCAGACGTCGACGTCAACGACAGGAAGAGCGGCAAGGAGAAGAAGAAGAAATCGATCCAGGTTGCCCGCCAGACTACGATGAGTAATTCACCACTACCACAATCTCATACACCTCCATTTCTCAACTAAGCTTTTATAACAAGATGTTGGCAGTGTAATTCTATCCCATTTGGATAAAAAGCCATGCCCATGTCACCCTATTTATTGAACTAATTAGAGAGGAGTCATTGATGTCCGCAGGCGTCCAGCTTTCTCTTGAACAAAACAGTAATGATCATGAAAAAAACACTAGTTGAATTTGGTAATTCTCCAGAACTTCAATTGCCAGAGGAGCAATTGATTGCGATCAAAGGAGGTCGCAGAAGACGACATCATGACAGTGACAATGATGATGATCTAGACCCAGGTTGTCCTCCAGATTACGATGGCTAGTTTAAACACCTAAAACTCAGAAAGCCATAGTTGAAAGGTTGTATGGCAAT
>JAHQWA010000136.1 GCA_019634045.1 Saprospiraceae bacterium | reverse complement strand
TCTTGGCCGGGAGGGCTTTCAATTCCACCATATAGGATTTCGGGGTAGATTTCTCCGGGAATACTCAAAATGCTGGCAGGTCCTAGTTGGAGTGCGGCTACCTCAGTGCGCGTTTTGAAGAAACCAGGAGAACCGCGCTTGATTAGCCCCAGACCGGAGGCCAGCCTGTAGATCGGATTTGCTAGGGGCAGAATTAAGGTTTTGGCGTGTAAGGCAACTGGTGGCATTTTCTGAACGGTATCTCCTTCTTCTAGAGCTTTCATAGCTAACAAGGCGATCTGCTCTCCCAAGGTGCGGGTTTTTTCAAAAGAAGGATCTTTCAGCAAGGTGTCTCGGACAGGATCGTTAAAGGGTAGGGAGGGATGAGGGGTCATGAGTCCTCCCACGGCTCCATTGAAGAAGAGCGATACACCGCCAAAGCCAGGATGTATAGAATCTCCATTGGCAATGATCCCAGACTCCATACTCTCCCGCAGGTAATGTGGGAAATCGGAGCTGATCAATAAGTTCTTATCCCAAAGCGTTTCTGGATGATTTGCCCAGTTGACCAAGGTGCCCAAAGTTTGGCCATTTTCGGCATCTAAAGCCTGTATGACGTGAATGCCGGTCGCCTTAACAATCGGCTTACGGGTGTCCTTAATCAACAATGAATCTCGTCCACTCAACTCCTCCGCAAAAACCAAGTGTGCTGGGCGGATGCCTTGGACAGCATCACCAATGGATTGAGTCACTTGCGCTTTAAGATATTCCATATGCTCAGCATCCACACCACTATGGAATTCATCTGGACCCCAAATACCGATTAGGTCATTGCTTTCGTGGGTGTGGGTACTGGCAATTAAAGCGTAGTCGATTTCCCAGTCCGGCGGAAGCCCTTTTCGGATATCGACAATATCATCGTGCATGAAGCCGACTGCGTCCAATACCACCATGGCCATACGGGTTTGGCCATCATCAATGACCATAGTACGTGCCCACACATCATCATGTACGCCCTGAGCCGGTTTGCCATTGCTAAAGCCAGCGATCCAAACCGCATCAAATTGACCATTACCATTGACATCGTTGAAGGTGTCGCCATCTTTTTTGTTGTAGCGAGCATCTCCGTTGGCGTCATTCCAGGTGTCGGTGATTTTAGGGGTAATGATTTTCTTCCCAAACCCTACTTGCAGACGGACGGAATCAGCTTGACTGGATATATTCAAATCGAGGGAATAGCCGGGGTGCCGGTCCCTTAAATTGTAGAATCCCCAAGTGCTGATGCCGATAATGAGTGACAGTAAGGCAAAGGCGATTCGGATGAGCCATTTTTTCATAGTGGTGTATTTCAGAATTGGTATGGATTGTTGCGGAGTCCGATCTCGTGTTTACCCAGCCTTGAAACGCTTCATGATCTCTTTCCAATTGGTAAATACAATCTTTTCGGATTTGAAAAACTCAATCATGTCCTCGTCCTGAAACATCTGAGCTTCCCAGGAACGTTGTTGCCAGGAGTTCGTGATGGACTTTAGATTGTCGGTTAATTCCGAAGGATGGAAAATGATTTCGGTCAAGCCGGGCTGCAAGGATCTTACTAAAGCTTGGAAACTGGCTTTCTTTTCGGCATAAGTGTCCGCATTAGGTGCGGAGGCGAAGAAGTCCAATTTCGGCAGTGAATAAGCATTTACGATCTCGATCATTTGGTCATTAATGGGGTAGCCAGCGTCTTTGAAGCCTTGCACTACGACAGGGTTTTCAAAGTCTAGTACCATCGCAGGAATTTCGTACTCTTCGGCCACTTTCAAATAGGCTGCAGTAAAGAGATGTGAGCCGTAAAGGGTACCCATATGCGTATCGATATGGTCTGGCTGATACCCCCAATCTATGGCTTGCTGTACTTGGGCTCTGATCTCTTTTTCCACCTCGGCTGGTGAAGCATTTTGAACTACCTGGATAACTTCGTGCCAAAGCTTGCCTTCTTCATCTAGCAGGCCAGGCGCGTCTTCTGCCGACGTGATACCCGGCCAACGATAGGTCTTCCATTCGCTAGTAAGCGTGAGATGTAAACCCACATCCTCATCTGGGTGTTCTTTGGCCCATTCGATAAAATCTTGTGCATTGGGGCATGGCATCATGACCGCACAAGATTGGATATAGTCATTCTCCATATAGTGTTTGGCCGAAACATTAGCCTCCGGGCACATGCCGATATCATCCGCGTGTAGAATCAGGACGATCTTATCAGCAGGGAAGCCCAGCTTTTGTGCCCACGTAGCTGTAGTCTCTTCCTGTCCGGAGTCCGTTGCGGCCCCTTCTGTGTCGTTAGACTCTGTTGTGGAGCATGCTGTAGCTGTCATGAATACCAAGCATACGAATAAGGTCAATGGATGTAATGAGGAATTTACTTTCATGATAGGTGGATTAAGGTGTGGTCGGTAATGATTTTGGGATTAGTTCGTGTCAAGTTGGGCTGCTTCAATCAATTTTAAGGCCTCTTTGATCAAGATCTCCCCGGTCATCTCTCCAAGACTTGTCCTGGAAATGTAATCATAACGCTTAAAGCTATTGAAGTCGACTTCGGTCAAAATATAACCAAAAGCATCATTGGTCAAACCAAAGAGGAGGTTTTGTTTTCCGTTCATTTTTCTTTTGAGGTAGTAACCGATATTGGGTAGAGCTTCGCCAGGTATGGTGAGGATTTGAGCTGGGCCAATCTGCAAGAGATTGAGCTGCGTAGAAACGGAAGAACCGTCGAAAGACTCGGTTTGAATCGGTGAGTGTTTGATGATGAATCGCATCATTTCAGATTCTACCGGGAACTTGATCCGTTTTGACCAACAACGAATTGTCGGTTCGGTTTCGATCGTTGCTGTAGCCACAATTCGCAAGGCTTCATCGGCTAGCAAGGTGCCGATGCGAATACATTCCTCCCAAGTTCGTGCATCGCCCCCGCCTTCTAAACGATTGTCTGCAGTCACCATACCCCCCAGGGCACCGTTCATAAAGAGGGCTACTCCCCCCACTTGCTCCTCAATCCTAGTGTACAAAGGGCCACAAAGGTCAGGACTGAGTATTCCCTCTTTAGAACCTATTACTTCAGGGTGAATGGCATAGTTGACCAAGGTTGCGATGACCTCTCCTTGGTTCTCTCCGGTTTTTTGCAAAAGCTGAATAATATTACATCGAGGGTCATATAATTGCTCTGCATAATAGTTGAATGCGATTTTGCCTTTGGCCTCTCCTTCCGCGACAATTAGATCTGCTGCTTGTACATTCGATTGTGCTTCATTCACGGCAGCAGCTACTTCTTTAACACACCAATCAAGATACTTGAGGTCTGCCCGGGTTTCCCCTTTTTCATTGGGGAAAGCGTAGGCATCTGGTCCACTGTGCGTATGCGTAGCGCCAATCAGTATATTTTCGGCAGGAATTCCCTTGATTAAGGCCCGGGAGCGGTCACCCAGGGCCGCCGGCCAGCCAAGGTTGTCGATGTTGACGATGGCCATCTTGGTATCGCCTTGCTGTAAGACTAAAGCTCTGACAAAGAGATCACCTTTCTGTTCATCTGCATCTTTAGGTACACCTACACCACCGGAAATGGGGAGTAGGGGCGAAGGGGTGATCACCCGTACCGCTGCACCGGCTTGTAAGGTCTGCTGACTATGGGATAAGCAAGGAATGATACAGAGGAGGAGGAAGAGCAATCTCATAATCGTGGGTTTAATTACTGGAAAAACGAATCTGTGCGCCAGGTAGCCCATCGTGTAAGGATAGGGAAATGAGCGCAAAAATCAGACAGCCAAGCAAGAGAGCGATAAATAACCAATCTGTACGAACGGACTGAGCTTTTTCGGCGATTTTCTGATACCCGGACTCAGCGGCTGAGAAATACCAAAGTCCTGCCAGGAGTAGTAGTATCGGGACATAGGTACTGGTGGAATGTCCCAGTCCCCAATTGCCCAAAAATACCCCTTTGATGAGGTAAGACCAGAGTACATAAAGGGAGCTTAAGGCAAAAAAAACGCCGGCGGCCTTCTGGCTAGCATTATTAGATCTTTTCCAAAGTCTAAAAACGAATAGGACCGTGATTAGGGCTATTCCAATACCCAGAAGGCGTTGCTGAAGCACGAAATTACCCATCGATTCGATCTCAAAAGACTCAGCCAAGCGACCTAGTTTTTTAGAAGAAAAGGCTTCGGAAAAATTGATCAGCGGGATAAACAGCAATAAAAAGGCAAGTCCGCCGAAGTTTGACGGTTTGGAAACCCTAAAAGTCTCTGGCCAATCCTGCTTTTTGATTCCATAAGCCATGCCAAGCCCGCCGAAAGCCCCGAGGCTGAACTCCATTACATTCCACCAATTGTAGCTGATACCCGATGCCGCCCCCGCCGTTTGCAGGAAATTGCCAAATGCAAATCCAAAGCCTGCACCCAAGCCCGTATAGATGGCTACTCGTGCGGCTTTAGTATAACCTTCACGATACATAAACCAAGCCATGGCTACTGCAGCACCGAGACAGGCTGCCCAAAGCTCAGATCTGGGCGGTGTCATAAACCACTCTAATTGGAAAATGAAGAAGCCCCAAAAGAGATAGGCTCCAGCGACCATTTGCGTGATTAAACTAGCCCAGGCCACTTTTCTGTTTTCCGTTTCCGACAACCCCAGTCCCACAAAACCGCCTCCCAGAAAACCGTATAAACCACCAATCATCGCCAGCATGCTATAGCCATACCAGACATTCCCCAATCCCGTTCCACGGCAATACCCAATTACCATTCCGTAGCTCATCATTCCACCAATCGCCCAGCCAATTGCCCCCAAACTTCCCAAAACTGGTGCTCTGAATTGCCAGTCTTCCCGTCCGCTGATCAAGATGACTGCCAAGGTGCCAATGCCTCCCGCCCAGGCCGCTCCCCATTCGTGCCCAAAATGACCGCGTACTGCCCAGGCTAAGCCCAGGGCCAAAGAAGGAAATAGCAGTGGGTAAGAGGTGTTTTTCATTACGCTTATTTATGGCCACTTGTAGATTGGTCTTGTTCTTTTACCCAGCCTTCCTCGAAACTGAAATAGCGAATGCTCTCTTTTTTAGATTGTGCCGGGCGGTAGCTGTACGTCAGGTGTACCTTTCCAGCCTGATCTTGAATAATAGCGGGGTAAGCTCCAGTGGCTTTTTGTTCAGGATCATTGCTGAGGAGAATGTGCCGGGTATACGGCCAAGTTTTACCTTCGTCCATTGAAAGAGAAATCGCCAAAGAATGCCGCCCACCCTCTGTGTCATTATAGGCCATTAACCAATGGCCATTGGCTAAGGTTACGGCGTCGGAGCCGGAGCCAGGATTGGGTAGCTGGCTATCTTGGATGGGGCTCCAGGTTTTCCCGCCATCCGCAGACGAACTCATGGGATGTCGGTAGGGTGGTGGGCCATTATCTCTCATATAGGCCACGAGTTCTCCACTTTTCTTTTCTACAACGGCTGCCTGTATATTGGCAATTCCTACTACGGGTTGACTAAAGGACCAGTGTTGACCTAAGTCGTCCGTCAGCGCAAAAAGGGTCATTTCTAGTCCGTCGGAGTAGAGGGGCAGTATGATTCTTTGGTCTTGAATAAAGGGTTTGTTTTTGGTTTGCCATCCCATTCGCCGGAAATAGGGGTAGCCTAGTTTTTCACGGGTGAAGGTTCCATCCGCTTTGTATACATGCCCGGTAGCCATCAAGTTTTCTCCAGCTGCCTTAGCCAGAATATCCTTTTGAAAAGCTTCCCACTGTTGGGCTTGTTGGTCATCTATACCGGCCTCCTGCAAGCTTTTGCCAATAGCAATAAACTGTTTTTTGACAGCGGCTACGAAGGAATCATTGGCTTGGATACCGCGCTCCGTAGGCCCGCCAGGTTTCACATGCAGTACCTCTTGCCAGTTCCAATTTGGTGCCCCCTCGGGCTCGAGATAGTCTTCACTGATGCGGTATTTTATGAGAGAGGTTTCCCACTGGTTGGCAATTACCGTATACCATACCAGCCATAGTCGATCGGCAGGATCAATAAAAAGGACAGGATTGATATCTGGAAATTCAGGAACATCCGCCATGACGAAAGGGGCTGACCAAGTCTTGGTACCTGCCTTTCGGCGTGCCCCCATGATTCGGACATCATCTGCCCAACGCTCCCCATTGCCTTGGAACCAAGCCACTAGTAAGTCGCCATTGGAGAGAGCCACGATGGTAGAGCCATGAGTGTGCTCCATTTGGAGGGCGAATAGGTTGTCTCCAAGCGCGAAATCTTGAGCCGTTAAAGTTCCAGTAAATTGAAAACTTAGACTTATTCCTGTGATGAGGGCCCAGACTAAATGATGCTTTTTCATGCTGTTATACTTGGATAAATAGCAAGATGGACAAGTCGAAATTATGCTTTCTCAGCCTAGCTAAATACGTACCTAACGGAAAATCTTGCGATAGTCCGAAGGAGTGTTTTGCATGACGCTCTTAAACTGTAAGTTGAAGTTTGCTATATTATTGTAACCACATTCGTAGCAAATCTCGGAGATGTGCTTATCCGTTTCCGCTAACATCTTGGCTGCCAATCTAATTCTGACACTTTTGACGTAGGCCATGAAAGTCCGCTTGGTTTTCTTTTTGAAATAGCGGCAGAAAGCACCTGGGGTCATGTGAAGCAGTGCCGCCGCTTCCTCTTGTCGGATGCCTTCCTGGATATGCTGAAATACATATTCATAGACTAGGTTAACCTTATCTAGATCTTTTTGATAGGTACTCGTATAGCTGGTATCCGAAATAAATTCATAATCCTCTACTTGTAGCAGAAGGTGGAATACTTTTAGGAGTTCGATGAAACGTTCCAGTCCTTCCAAAGAGACAATCTTTTTTAAGCTTTCTTCGATGGGGCCCAATTGTTTAGGACGAAAACAAATCCCTAGATTGGCTTTACGTAGCAAGGCTTCTACCTCTTCGAGTTCAGGTATATTGAACAGATTTGAATTAATAATATCTTCATAGAAGTGAAGTACGATACTAAGAGAAGAATCCTCGTCTTTTTGATCAAAGCCATGCCAACAATGCGGAAGGTCGGGGCCGAGAAGCACCAAATCCCCTCGTTCGAAAATGGAGATATTATTGCCAATAATGCGTCGCCCAGCGCCTGATACTACAAAATTCAGTTCGTAGTTGTTATGGGCATGCATGCGAGCCGTACCTTTAGAAGCATGTCGAATCTGTCGACCGATGAAGGAATGCTTATGAGGTACATGGATTTTGTCAAATACGAGTTCCATTTGGTTGCGGCTTTTACGTTGAACAACTTCTATAATAATACGAAATTGAAGGGAGACTGCGAAGAACGAATGACTTACATCCTGCTTTTAATTCATGGGAAAGACCTATGACTTACGGAGACATAGGTGTGCTTATTATGGTTGGGTAGTTTTGGGGTAAAGGCAATGTGGGTGCGGTACTAGTTCACTTCTGTTTTCATTTGGCTAAGGACCTTTAGAGAACCATCAGCGTTGAACCAAAGTTGTGCGATGATATCCAGGCAGCGTCCTTCCTCTTGGGACAATTTTCTTTTATATCTCGTTTTCGGTTTTATGGGGAGGCCTCTTTTGCTCATTAAATACTTTACACCAAAGGGATGGATAGATCGCTGAGCTAACTCCATCGCGCATAAAGTAGCGTTTAGATGCTTTGCACTTGGATCCCCCATGATCCCTCTTTCCCTCACTTCCACTGCTAAGTCTGGTAGCCAGTTAGCCACGATGTTCATGGATCCATCGGCACCAGCCTGGGTGGCTTCCAGAAGATGAGGGACATTAGCTTGTAGAAGGGCCAGCGGGCTTTGTCGGGTGATTTCTATGACCTGCTTTATCTTGTTGATATCACAGCTCGTTTCCTTGTAGGCGAAGAATCGACCACTTTCTGCTAACCTTTTAACCAACGGGAGTCCGAGGTGATAAGCGCGTGGCTGAGGGCATTCATAAATACCCAACTTCATCTCGGTCTGATTCGCTATTTCCATAAAGTAATGCCCCAAGGTTTCATCATCTGAAATAAATGGGGGAACAGTCAACATTACAACATCAGCGCCAGCTCCTGCTACGCGTTTGCAAAAATCTATATGTTCGCTGACATTCTCTCCAAAGTTGCCCGTGGCGGCCACTGGGACCTGGCCTCGAACGGTTTGGACAGTAATTTCAACTAGTTGTAATCTTTCTTTTTCACTTAGGGAATACATCTCACTCGAAAGGCAATTGGCATACAAACCGCCAAGGGCAAAGTTCATATGCCAACTCACTATCTGCCGATAGGCAGCCACGTCAATCTGTAAAGATTCTGTAAAGGGTGTGACCAAAACAGGCCAAATACCCTCAAAGCGTGGAGCTTGATAAGTGGTTTTATGCATTTCGTTTTGATGTTACCTGTGAAAGGTACAGAAGCTGAAAATCGGCCGAGGCTGATTCATAGCTCTTTTACAAAGTAAGGATATGCGTAGGAGTAAGGATTAGCTTATTTTGCCAAATTCTTATGATTTTTTCACCTATAGATCAGCAAAAGGTATAGAAGATGGCCCAAAGAGTGAATTTAGTAGGAGCATAAAAGGAAGATAGGAGGTAGAACAAGGTGCCGAATGGACTGACTCACAGAAGAGGGGGCATTTACAAAGAATGGGAATCCGAAGTACTTCAGGAGTCTCTTCTTTCCGAAAAGACTCCCAAAGCTATTTCGGTTGTATTAGTTTAGGCGCTCATAAATACCGGCAATTCCTTGGCCACCACCTACACAGGCAGTCACCATACCATATTTCTGATCACGCAATTTCATTTCATTAAGCAGCTGAGTGGTCAATTTCGCACCTGTACAGCCCAATGGATGTCCTAAGGCAATGGCTCCACCATTCACATTCACGATATCTGGGTTTAAGCCAGCTTCCTGGATCACGGCCAGAGACTGTGCAGCGAAGGCCTCGTTCAGCTCGATCTGATCAATATCCTCAAGCTTGAGATTAGCTTGTTTCAGCGCCTTGGGAATCGCAGCACAAGGCCCAATACCCATGTACAAGGGATCTACACCCGCTACAGAACAAGCCACCATCCGAGCGATGGGGGTAAGGTTGAGTTGCTTGACCATTTCCTCACTCATCACCAATACGAAAGCAGCGCCATCTGAGGTTTGTGAGGAGTTTCCGGCAGTTACTACTCCTCCCTGAGCAAATACAGGACGAAGCTTAGATAGTACTTCTGTGGTGGTACTTCGACGCACACCCTCATCTGTATCAACAGTTTGTGTTACTGATACTTTCTTATTGTCTTTCACAAAAACATGATCAACTTCTACAGGTACGATTTGGCTTTTGAATTTACCGCCATCAATCGCTGCGGCAGCTTTTACATGAGATTGGTAGGCAAATTCGTCTGCGGCCTCTCGGCTAATATTGTATTTGCCAGCTACTGCTTCTGCCGTTAGGCCCATACTTGCTAGGTAATTGGGCGTGCTACTGGCTACCTTGTAACTGGGTGCTAACTTATAACCCGTCATAG
>JAHQWA010000135.1 GCA_019634045.1 Saprospiraceae bacterium | reverse complement strand
TTCTTGTAAAAGGAGAACTTCCCGTAGGCTGTTAATTTTAGGCCCAAGCCTTCGACTTGTCCTTCTGCCCGCCTTAGGAGATCTAGATTGGTGTTTTGTCGCTTTAGTTTCCTGGCGAGCTTCCTGATATTGGATTGTACCTTCTTGAGTTCGGGATAGAGCGTCGCATATTCCTGAATATGTGTGGCAGGTTTATTCCCTTTTTGGGCATTTCGAATGTTGTTGATTGCTTGCTCAATAGCTTGCTGAGTATCTAGGTCATCCGTCTTAAAATGGAACTTTAGATCTTGCACGACTAGATCAAGCGCTTCCGCTTCAATTTTAGCTCGGATCGTTTGATTACACTGCTTAATCTCTCCAATGTAGTGGTTGATAGCAGCCTCAGCTTCATTTTGCGCTTTTTGCAGCAAGTCGGCATCTAGTACATCCTCCTTTTTAGGCTTGGGTATCTGGATCATGGCACTTTACTTTGACAAATTTGCATTATTGATCTGAAGAGGAGGATAAGACCTTATCCCAGGTATCAATAATTTTCTTACGATCTGTATCTTCTATCTTTTCAAAAATGTCTTTCTTGGATTTCGCTAGGGCCACTTTATCCTCGATCAATTTGTATTCAACTTCTTCCGTAATGGTATTGCCTAGTTTTAGATTTGCTCCTTCTAATTCTTTCTTAAGCTGGGCGAGTTTATGCTGACGTTCTTCTTCAGCTTCGGTATCTTCCAATTCTACCCCCGCTAACAATTTATAGTAGTCATCGTACTTCTTTTCCACTTCGGGATCCATAATCGAGTTAAGGCCAAAGAAGGTAGAGGTGAGCAATTCTTGAATACTGAGTTGTTGTACAGACGGAAGCCCATCCGTTTGGATGTCAATCTTGTTTTTTTGGTCTTTGTCTCGTTGTAGGATGGCTACTTCGCCCTTTTTTAGTCCTCTAAGGCAAAGGGGTTCGTGTGTAGTAATAATGAAGCTCATTTTCGGGAAGGTGCGCTTTAGGGTTTTAACAATGCGCATTTTCCATCTTGGGTGCAAGTGAACCCCAATTTCATCGATCATGACGATCCCGGCTACATCTAGCAAGGAATAGGTAGCATCACTGGAATCATCCGTCGAGAGATACTTAAGCAATTCAGCGGTACCCATCATGATATCCAAGGTGATGGCCAATACGGTCTGATAGCCACTGCTAAGGTATTTGAAAGGTGTCTTCTTTTTGGCCACTTGTCCAGCTACATCCTCCTCTAAAAACAATTGCTTATCGACGGGATCTCGTTTGATTTCCTGACCTTCCTCCAATTGCAACAGATTAGTAAGGCCTTCTTTTAAAGGAAGGAAAATATTTTCTGGCACCTGTTCATCATCCCCCAACCAATTAAAACCGTTACCTAGTTTGGCATTGGGATCGAATAGATTGCTAGTTCGGATAAAGCTTTTTTCATCTTGGCCGAGGATAGTTTTCTGACTTGGAAGGCGTGTCGCCCCATAGGCCATCATCAGCACTTGCGGGGCTTCTTCATTTAGGCTAAACGATCCATGTTCTCCATCCCTGGTAATTTCCAACACGATGGGTTCTTCTCGGTTTAAGAGAAAAACTTCCACCTTCGCTTTCGGTTGGTCAAAACGGATAAACCCATTGAGGTCTAACTCCATGGACTCCAATTTGCTTTTCCCCATGAGTGTGAGCGCGATGGCCTGAGAAATAGAACTCTTACCTACGCCATTTTCACCCAAGAGGGCTAGCCAAGGACGACTGGTATCGGTCTTGAGCTGCCGAGTATTGAGCTGAGTACTGGTATCTGGGAAATCAAGGGTTAGGCTTTCAAAGGCCTTGAAATCGGTCAGCACTACTTTTTCAATCCAAAGTGACTTCGTAAAGTAAGCCGCCAGATTTTCCCTCTTTTCGAGATCATAAGAGTTCTTGGCCTTTTCTACTTCTTCTTGTTCTTTTTCAATGGTGGAAACTTGGTCATCTGTGTAAGAGGTACTGGGCGCTGCTTCTGTCTCTAAATACCCAGGCAGATCACCCTCAAAAATGGCTCTGCAATGTGCTAATGCACTCGAATCTTGTGAAGAATTGAGCCACCATTCATCCAGAATTGAGGCTACGAAGGGGTGACTAGGACTTAAGACCTTCCGCATCGGTTTGTCCCCTCGAAAAATCAGTTCTATTTCCTCCGATAAGGCCTTACTAACGAATCTACGAACGGCAGCAAGCCTAGGGCGATTCAATTTGAAAACATCGATGGTTTGCTGCCCCATCTCATCTGTACCTAGGGCTTTCCCTGCTCTGAAGAGAATATGTCTCTGCTGAAAGTCTCCGGTTTGACAAGGGTCGATCAATAGGGCTTCTTCCTTCTCCAAGCCTTGCCGTAAATCCCTTAGGCCCATTTCCTCACCAAAGGAAGCTCGATTCAGGGCAGCAATAGGGAACTTGTTTTCTTTGGCAGTTAGGCAAGAACGGCAGATTAAGAAGAGGTTGTGCCAATCCCAGCCCAGCCACCAGTAATGCGCTGGACTTACCGTGCCATTGGCATTCATGGCCCTTAATTCAGGCCTCAAGAATCCAATATCGTAGGCTTCAAAGCCTTCTTTGGTTTCCTCTCCATAATAGCTATTGAAGCCCCGGGTCATCCCTTTTTTGAATTGCTCTCCCTTTTCCTTTACGGCGATTAATCTTTCCAACTCGCTCCTTCGGTTGGCCATATCCGGGGTGAAATGGGCGGCATTAGTGCCGATCACCAAGCTTTCGCAAAACGGACATTTGTTTTTGAACACCTGAACCAATTCCTTTTCCATTCCCTCGTCCATTGGCAAGGTGAATTGGTCCTGATCAAACCTCCCCGTGCGTATTTCATGCTGGTTTTGTTCATGCAGCATGAAGTCCTTCTGTTTTTGAAAGACGTCCTCAACTTCAGGGCTATTGAACCAGGCGGGTTGCGCGGAACGCTCGATAAAGATCATGGCTTTCTTTATTTTTTTAGATTCTCCGACAGTTTCCGTGTTTTTGAGTTAGTCTTTTACCTGAAACTAATGCTTCCGTTCGGCGCATTTCTTTCATCTAAAACGCTAACCACAAAAATTGTTAGAGAAAGCGTTTTGAATAGAAGTATAACCCTGCCTCTACCTGATGCTAAAATCGGTAGGAAGGGTAAACTATCAAACAGTGGAAATGGTAATGGAGACGCTTACTACTCAGCTTAATACACTAAAGATGCAAGAAAATTACTTGTACTAATATAATAGAATTAAATCAAATGAGAAGGAACACGTTTTATGATGTGGAAGCCTGGGACCGAGAATTATCGCTTTACCCACCGCAAGGCATTGTTTCCTTCTGCCCTCATAGTGGCCAGCACCCCATCCAAATGATCGCATTCATGTTGCAGTAATTCGGATAGGTCGTCGGCTAACTCCCAGACTTGCTCCTCCCAATTTTCATCCCGAAAACGCATTTTGCAATATCGGTGTCTTTTCAACCATACATGCAGATCGGGGAAACTCATGCAGTCGTCCCACATTTCAATCATCTCTTCGCTACAATCAAATAATTCAGGATTGAAGAAGGCGACAGGGCGGTCTATATTCATCACTACTAGCCGTTTCATGACTCCCAATTGGGGCGCAGCAATGGCCCTGCCGGCGCCGTACTTGGCCCGAAACTCAAGAACCACATTCGCCATATCGTTAACGGTTTCGAGTAGGCTGGGGACTTCCTCTTTTTTAACAGCTTCGGAAACTTCATACAGGCGAGGATCGCCTAAGAGGACAATATCGGTTAGATGTTTCATGAGTAAGGGCTTTATGTTGTTTAGAATAGTTCTTCGACAAATCTCGTGTTTGAAGACACTCAAAAATGAAATTCAATGCTTCCTTTAGTCGCTTTTTCGTTTCATTTTATGATTGTCCACGAGTTTTGTTGAAGTTAGAATTGACCATGGATAACCAAACCGTCGTAGGCAAGCTCTACACCTGCAGGTAAGGTCGGATTGACCTCATCATAGAGCCCCATCCGATGGCTTACGTGCGTTAGGTAGGCTTTTTCTGGAGCTAGTTCTTCAATCAAGGCCAAGGCTTCCTCAAGGTTTAAGTGAGAATGGTGAGCTTTGTAATGTAGGGCATTGATCACTAAGGTCTTGAGGTTTCTGAGTTTAGCTTTTTCTTCGGTAGATATGGTCTTCATGTCAGTAAGGTAGGCCAGGTTCCCAATCCGAAACCCCAAAACAAAAAGCTTCCCATGCAGAAACTGGACGGGTTGAATGGGGATGCCCTCGATTTCGAAAGGACGATTTTCAATCGTTTTTAATACCACCATGGGAGCACCAGGGTAGGGGTTGGGTTCGAAAACGTAGTCAAAGCGCTTAGTAAGCGCTTGCTGGACCTCTACAGTAGCATAGACCGGCATGTCTTTTTTCTGTCGGAAATTAAAAGGGCGAACATCATCCAATCCAATGATATGATCGTTGTGGGCATGTGTAAAAAGTAGGCCATCTAAATGACTAACCTTAGCCCGAAGCATTTGTTGCCGAAAATCAGGACCACAGTCAATAGATACTTGCTGGTCACCTACCTGCAAAAGAGCAGAAGTTCTCAACCTGTTGTCCTTGGGATTAGTGGATTGGCAGACGGGACAATCACAGCCGATGATGGGGACCCCTTGAGAGGTTCCAGTTCCTAATATCGTGAGTTGGAAGTCGATCAGCAAGTTATTTTGGTAATGGTGAAAAAATGAGGTTTCGAAAAATGAGCCAGTGTTTTGAAGCGAGGCAAGGTGCGAAGAGGGAGCACCGGTCGAGCCGTCAGGCGGATAGCTGGAGGCTATGCGACCGATGAGCAACGCAGCCTGCCTACCGTCAGGCAAGCATAGCTACAAATAAGCCCATCAAAATCGAATGATTGTTTTTTGACCATTGCTTAAGGCATTAAAAAGGTAGAAACGATCTGGACCATGTTTGAAAGGTGGAGCTGGTGATGGAGCGGTTTTATTCTTGGCTTTTTTCTTCTTCGAGTACTTCTTCTTCCGAGTTTGACTTTGCTTTATTATGCATCTTGTGCAACTGCTTAAATACCTTGGCAGAAGCTTCTGTGAGATCTTTAACTGGATAATCTTCTACAAATTGAAAGATTTCCAAAAGGCAATTAATACGACCTTCTGTATCAAAAAACTTATTGATCACAGCGATCTTACGATTTTCAACAATACAGTAGCCCGAATTGAAGTTCCCTTTTTCATAGCGAATGGTGTAGGCCATTTCGCCATAAAGCGTTTCAATCTTCTTTAAAGTGTGTTTGGTATATTTAAACATCTTGACCAGCTTTTCGCAAAAATAGCCATTGTTCGTCAGTATTTCTCAAATTATCTCCGTAGAAGGGCTACTTTTACAGCTGATAGTTAGAACAAGCCTATTACATCAAGCGGATGATCTAGAAAGGCTGCCTAGTGTTCTGATATATCAAAGTACGACCAAGTAAACGATAAAACTATGAGAAAAATTTGTTGGGCAATCCTCCTTTGCTTCATGAGTATCTATACTTCAGCCCAAACTTTTAAAGCCGCAGTCATTGGAGGGTTTAATCTATCTCAGATTGACGGAGATCGGCTGGGGGGATTTCATAAAATTGGCGTGAATACGGGGGTGAAAGCAGCAGCCGTATTATCAGATCGGTGGCAGTTGAGTGTTGAAATGCTATATGTGCAGCAGGGGAGCAGTCGATCGAAAACAGATTCGCCATTGTCGATGTTTGATCGGATAAGCCTGAATCTGGTAGAAGCTCCTATCATGCTGAGTTTCAGCGACTGGAAGGTGCAGGCTGAGGCGGGTATATCTTACTCCAATATCATTGATTATAAGGTGATTTCCATCATTGGTGATGATATTACCGATCAAGAAATATATAAGTCTAATATTTTTACCGGTATCTTGGGCGCCAGTTATTTCTTTACCGACAAATGGACTTTAAATATTAGATGGTCTAAAAGCTTAGCCAGTTTTCAAGATCGATCCGGCGGAGATCCTTTCTTTGGGCGTGTGGTGAGTGTGCGGATGTTGTATTGGTTGTAGTCTCGTCATCGGGGCATGCACTAAGATCGGACAGTAGAGGCGAGCGGACAGACAGAATTGAAATTAATCAGCATGAATAAATTTATACTTGTATTATTTCTAGCGATGTCCATTTGGGCATGTCAAGGTGGTCAAGCTGAGCAATCAACTGCTTCCACCAGTACGCCCGCTGCTGGAACAGAATCAACCAATGCTAATGCGTCAGCTAGTACAGGCACAGCGATTTATCCTTCCATTACTCCAGAAAAGGTAAAAATGCTTTGGGATAAATGTGATTATGTAGATTTTGTCTTCTACTATCTCAATTTTTCCATGAGTCAAAAAGTGCAAAATAGCATTCGACAAACTATTGCCCATATTTCTAGTGAGGTGCCTCTAATTGATCCTAATTGCCAACCGATTGGCCGGCTATTTTTTCAGTCTGATGGGCAAAATATCTCTGAGGCCGATATCTTTTATGGCAATGGTTGTGCCTACTATATTTTCTATGAGGATGGCAAGTATGCTTATGCCAATAAGATGCTTCCTCAAGGGACGCAATTTTATGACAATATCTTCAAGCAGGTTCAGGCGCAAAAGAAGTAACTTCATATGGCTAGATTGGCCGTCCTCGATCTGGGTACCAATACCTTTCATTTGCTTATCGTTGAAACCGCTGCTTCCACTCACTTTACCGAGTTGTACAAGGAAAAGCGTTTTGTCAAATTAGCGGAGGAGGGAATTGCACGGATAGGAGAGGGGGCAATGCAACGTGCTAAAACAACCTTAGCCGATTATCGCCGACTGCTAGATCAGTATCGGGTGGAAAAGGTGCAAGTGATCGGAACGGCAGCCTTGCGCACGGCCTCAAATGGTCCAGACCTATTAGGATGGGCCGCGACTGAAATGCAGTTGAATATAGAGATCATTAGTGGGCAACGCGAAGCAGCATTGATTCAGAAAGGAGTATTTCAATCGCTTGTAGATCCACGGGAACGCTATCTAGTGATGGATATTGGAGGAGGGAGTGTCGAGTTTATTGTTGCAGAACGAGATAAGATCCTTTGGTGTCAGAGTTTCCCTGTTGGCGCTGCAGTACTGCTCCGGAAATTTCATCTAGATGACCCTATTTCCTTAGAGGAGCTCAATAACTTAACGGCTTTTCTGATGGTACAGTTAGCCCCTCTATCTAAGGCTTTAGAGAAATGGCCCACCGCACGCTTGATCGGTGCTGCTGGGACTTTTGATGTCCTCGCTCAACAAATTGCCTTTGGAAATTCAACGCCCCAGACCTGGGAAATTGATCCAGACCGTTTTACTCCCTTGTATCAGGAATTAAAAGGAATGAGTTGGGCAGAACGGGAAGAAAGTGATTGGATTCCCGACGACCGAGTGGATATGATCGTGGTAGCTACAAGCTTGATCCAATACATACTACAAACCTATCAAATCAAGCGATTCACCGTCTCTGCCTATGCTTTGAAAGAAGGTATGATAGCGGAGATGCTAAGTACTTTGTAACATAATACCGTGGAACAAAAATAACTTTGCCTCTTGAACGTGACTTTTGGCGAAGGCCTTCGTTTCTCATCGGTCAGGTAGCTAGGGCTGGCTTCCCTCTTCGAGCCTTGCCCTTCAACAAAATCCAATGCTCAAAATTCCAAAGAACTTTTGTTCCACGGTAATAAGTTATTTGGAATTATGGGGAGCAGATTTTAAGCAGGCCCAAAACTCACGGAGAAAATATAGAAACTTATGTTACACAGAGCGCTAAATACCCATGCTAATCTGCCAGGATAATAGAATGTGCCGATCGTCTTTGCCCATCAGTCAATTCCACCCAATACATACCTGCCGTCCACTGCCGAAGATCTAGGCGGGTGGTGGCATCTCTCACTTCTAGCTGTTTTAGTAGCTGTCCATTGGCGGAGAAAAGTCGTAGTTGAAGTTCGGATGACTGAATCAATTCCTGGCTAATGGAGACCTGTAGCCAATCTTTAGTAGGATTGGGGAAAAGGTTCAATTCTGCTTCTAATGCAAGCTCATTTTCTGTGCTGACCATTGGGTCTAGCGTGAAATCCCAAATGCCTCGGCCATAGGTCCCGAAACGGGCGGTGCCTAAGGAAGGAATATATTCTACAGACCAATAGGTGTGATTGGGAGCACAATTGGCCCTAAGTGGATACCAGCGATCTTCTTCATGAATATACACGTAGGGTCCCGCTTCAGTAGCGGCAAAAAGGAACTCCTCAGCAGGATCTGCTGCTAAACCTAATACTAAAGTGTTGGGCAAGCCACGGCTCAAAGCGACAAAATTCTCCCCCCCATCTTTGGAAACAAAGACAGCTGGGTTAGAGTATCCACTTCCACCCAAATACACCACATTTTCATTCTGCTGCGAAACGTGAATAGCTTGGCCATAGAAAAACTGGCCCTGCACGATGAAATTAAGAGATTGATCCCAGGTTTCGCCGGCATCTTTTGAAAAGAAAAAGCGGCCATTATTTGTAGCCACGTACCAATGATTTGGATTAGAAGGTGCTGTAGTCAAAGCTGAAATCTCTCCGTCGCCAGATTCTAATTTGAAATTGAAATTGCCGGTTTCAGCTTCGATCCGCGCCCCCTCGGCGGTCAACTTGATCAAATAGGAGCCTCCGTCATTTTCCAAGCTTCCGCCCGCCATATAGATGGCATCTTCTTCCGGATTAGGGCTAGCCATCAAAGGCGGTAGCCAAAGGCCAGAGCGCTGATCTTCTGGGAGTTGATAAGAAGCATTGTAACCTTGTTCTTGTGGCTTGGCGTACTGTGTGATCCACCCTTCTGGGTATACCACCCAAAGCGATTGCCCGCCCTTGCTAAAGGTTAAATGGCCGTAGTCTCCTGATATCAATTGATCAAAATTCTCGCTACCCACTTCCGCATCTTCAAAAGTGGACGATCGCTGGAAGCCTTGATCTTGCGAACCTGCATAGACGAAATTGGGATCCAGCGGATCAGTCACGACACTATAGTATTGACTAACATTCAAGCCGCTCAAGCCGATGTTCTGCTGCGTTTCATAGTAATCGTAGGAGATGCTCAAGCCGCCGTGATTGCTGACGAGCATAAAGGGCGTATCATCAGATTTTCGAAACTCTCCAAAGAACATAATATCAGCATGTAGCTTGTGCTCCACATCGCCATAGTAGTCTCCCCAGCGATTGATCCTAGACCAGGTTTCACCCGCGTTTAGACTTCGATAACATTCTACTTCCCCCATCATTAAAACCGCGGGATTTTCTTTCGAAACATACATACCTGCTTCTTTCCAAGGGCGCTTGGGTAAGATGCCTTGCACAGACCAGCTTTGTGCCCGATCCGTAGAGAGAAATACGCCCAATTCACCTCCTTGGGTTTGTCCAAAACTATATAAACGCAAGGAATCCCCCTGTGCCCAGCCATCTAGGTTAACGCGTTGGCTTCCGTAAGAAAAGGGCGCTTCGGTTTCGAGCGGAGTGAAGCTGCCGTTATCCAGGGTGTATTCGGAAAATGTAGCCTCATCCCCCGTATTATCAGCCAAGAAAACAGATTGACTGTGATGGGGGTGATTGAGGTGTACTGTTTCTCGTAGATTGGTATCGAAGGTTAGCAGTTTTTGGAAACTTACGCCCACATCGGTAGAACGATATAGGCTGATATTGTCCCAATAACTTTCCTTGCCGATAAAGAAAATGACAGGGGCGGGGCCTTCTAGAACGACCACATTTTCAGCTCCTCCCCAGTAATCATTGCGATTCGGAATCCCGCTGGCTTTGGTCCAGGTCAGACCTTGATCGTCTGAATAGTGAAGCTCTTTATTGATTAAGGCTATTAAGCGTCGTTCCGCCCGATTGGTCACAAAATGTAGTGCCCCATTGCTGAAAACATACTCTTGATTCACCACTTCCCAGCGACTCCCATCGGATTTCCCTTTCCACAAAGTACCACCATCAGAAATGAGCCAGATTTCATCTGTGGCGGGATCATACTCAGTATCTATGACACTCCCGGCTTGATTTTGGCTCCCCCGCTCTCGCCATTCCCCTCTCAGCTTATCTCCGGCTAGGGCCACTACCTCACAATTGGAGCGCCAATCCAGGCTGTTTTGCCGTGCTTGATCAACTTGATTAAAGTATTCTTGCTGGAGCCAGTTGTCTGTCGGCGCTGCTCGGTGCATATTTTGCATCCACAGCTCCCGTTTGTCAGCATTGCCTTCTTCCTCTCCGGCTTTGATTACCGTACCACCGGTAGGGATAGGCATATGCTCGGAATCACAAGACCAAAAGAGGCAGAATATCAGGCAAAGGAAGGCAGTGGAAGTGTATAGTCTCATTTCTACGTTTTTCAGCTCTTGTCAAGTGTTGCTCCAGACTGGCAAGACAGGATTAAAATGCTTGGTAGTACTCAACCGTGAATTGTTGGCACCTCCCTTTTGGAAGGCTTAGCATTTTTCAATCTACAGTGGGGGCCTGTTTCGGCGAGCCTGCGCTGTATATAGGAAATAGTTTTATACGAAAACGATCCTTACAAATATAAAGTATTTCGGTCAAAAAACAGACTGCCCCAAATGTCGGGATTTGTCTTTGCAAGGCCTTATTGCACAAGTTTTAGGAAGGGACTCAATACGCAAAGCACTGCTTTGCCTGCTGAGAGGCAACCTTGAACAACAAAAATTGTATTTCAAGACGATACCTTGTCGATTTCTAAAACCACCTGTTATGTTATTCAACTACCTAAAAATTGCCTTCCGCAATATTTTTCGCCAGAAGTTATATGCTGTCATCAATATCTTTGGATTGGCCATGGGGCTTGCCATTTGCCTGCTGATCCTATTATTTGTCAAGGATGAGCTAAGCTATGACAAGTACCATTCGCGCGCTAATGATATCTATAGGGTTGTTACCCAATGGGGCTATGGGACAGATCGAGAAATAGAGACTCCTATCAATTCTTATCGTCTGGCTCCAGCAATAGAGACAGATTTTCCAGAATTAGAAGCGGTGGTGCGCTTTAGTCCATATGGCGGGCTGATTACTTACAACAATCAAGATTATCAAGAAGATGAATTGTTTTTAGTGGACGAGAATGTGTTTGAGGTGTTTGATTTTCCTTGGAAGGCCGGTGATCGTGCTACTGCCTTAGTGGAACCCTTTACCGTGGTCATTTCCGAGTCAACTGCTGAAAAATACTTTGGAACGGAAAACCCAATCGGGAAGGTCTTACAGTGGAATGAAGAAAATGAATTGCGCGTTACAGGTGTATTCGAAGATTTTGCGCCGAATAATCACATGCTTGTGGATTTGTTTGTTTCTATGTCCACAGGGAAGCAAGTCTATAATCAATTGGTACTCAATAATTGGGGAGAGGGCTCACAATATACCTACCTACTCCTTCCGGAAGGGACCCGTCCAGAGGAAATCGGTGATCGATTCCCCGATTTCATTGAGAAGCATTTAGGGGAAGGGCGCTCCGAACGCGTCAACCTTTATCTTCAACCATTGACGGATATTCACCTACACTCTAACCTAGGAGGTGAAATTCGAGCAAATAGTGACATCCGGTATATCTATATATCCTCCGCCATTGCGCTATTCATTATTTTGATCGCCTGTATCAATTACATGAATCTTTCAACTGCCAGGTCCATAAAGAGGGCGAAGGAGATCGGTGTACGAAAAACTCTAGGAGCACCGAGATGGGCCTTAGTAAAGCAGTTCTTATCGGAATCTACTTTAATTGCGGTTGTGGCTTTCTTTTTAGCGATTGGCCTGGTGTGGATATCTTTACCTGCCTTCAATACATTCGTGGAAAAAGGACTGAGCATTAACCCATTAGAGATCCCTAATCTGTACGGAATATTCATTGCTATTACCTTGTTGATTGGCCTGCTAGCTGGGAGTTACCCCGCGCTTTATTTATCTGGTTTTGAAGCAGTCAGCGTTTTTCAAGAAAAAGTCAAGAAAGGTACCTTTAGTGCTTGGTTGCGGAAGGGGCTAGTAGTGTTCCAATTCTGTATATCAACGGTTTTAATTGTGGGGACTTTAGTGATTTATCATCAATGGGACTTCTTAAGGAATAAAGATCTAGGGTACAATAAAGAAAATCTCCTACTAGTTCCTATTCCTTCTTTAGATCAGTATGAATCCTTGAAAGGACAGCTGGAGCAAAATCCAGATATCCTCAGCGTCACGGCCTCCAATAAACGCCTAACTAATCGCTTAAGTAGTAATCTTGGGTTTAAAGCGGAGGGCTACGAGCCTAGCCCACAAGACCGAACGAGTATTAAGATCGTCACAGTGGATGAGGATTTTATGAAAACCATCGAAGCTGATTTTGTAGCAGGACGTGATTTCTCGGAGGCTTTTGGGAGTGATGATACAGAGGCCTTCATCTTGAATGAAACGGCCGTGAGAATGATTGGTTGGACGGATGATCCTGTAGGCAAGTGGTTTGAAACGAGTGAGTATAATGATGGAACCTGGGTGAAAAGAACTGGAAAAATCGTAGGGATAGTGGAAGATTTTAATATGGAGTCTTTGTACAATAAGGTGGAGCCGGTGGTTTACTATATTTCAGAAAGCTGGCTCAATTGGATGACCCTTCGAATTAATGGTAGTCGAACACCCGCCACCATTGATTTTGTGAAAGATAAGTGGGCGCAATACGGCTCGGAAGAGGCCTTTGATTATACCTTCTTGGATGACCGAATCGCTCAATTGTACGAAGGAGAAGAGCGCTACTTCAAATTATTTGTGGCCTGTACCATCCTGGCTATTTTTATTGCAAGCCTAGGGATATTTGGCCTCTCCGCATTTACAGCAGAACAAAGACGAAAGGAGATTGGTATTCGAAAGGTTTTTGGAGCCTCCGTTAGTAATCTAGTGATGTTGCTATCAAAGGAATTTACCTGGTTGGTTTTAATCGGTTTTGCACTGGCCATTCCCGTATCCTATTATATGATGTCTCTCTGGTTAGCAGATTTCATTTACCGAATTGAAGTAGGCTTTATGCCGTTTCTAATAGCAGGCCTTTTGGCCCTTACGATAGCCTGGCTGACGGTCAGTTTCCAGTCGGTGCGTGCGGCTTTCGAAAACCCAATCAACAGCCTCCATTGCGAATAGGTCTATTGAATTGAGGGATTCCTTCGGCGAGCATCGGTCGAAGGAATCCAAATATTAGACGATTTAAGTTGCATGCCCTTGTTAGCCTCCTTAATTTAGCGTAGTGAATTGAACAGGGTGGTAATTATTAGGTTATTGCTACCGCCCTATTCAAATTTTGATTTTTGCTTAAAAATAAGACAGATGTCAGATAATCCTTTTGCTAGTATTGATGACAAGTTACTCGGTATCATTAGCTACATCACGCCCATCGGTTTGATTATTTCCGTAATCGGGAATAAAGACAGAGGTTCAGGGTATGTCTCTTTCCATATCCGACAAGCTCTAGGCATCTTCGCCTTAAGTATGTTGGCTTGGCTGGTGCGGAATATGTTTTTCTTTTTTATCCTGAGTACGATGACTAGCATGGCCTTAAGTTTGGCTGCTTTTGTGCTGTGGATCATCGCCTTGGTTGGAGCTGCGCAGGAGCAAACGAATCCTGTTCCCGTGGTAGGAGAATATTTCCAAGATTGGTTCCGTAACGTATAAAGGCCGTCGGTCATGGAAGATTTGCTCTTTCGGCCCGCCACTCCAGCGGATGTTCCCCTCATTGTAGAGATGTTAGCTGCCGATAAGCTCGGTGCTTTGCGCGAGCAGTACGAGGATCCCTTGCCTCAAGCCTATTGGGATGCTTTCAACGCCATTGATCAGGACCCTAATCATGAATTAATGGTGGTAGAAATGGAGGAAGAAGTGATTGGTACCTTGCAATTGAGTTTTCTCCCTTACCTTACTTATAAGGGCGGCTGGCGCGCCCAAATTGAAGCCGTTCGGATCCGATTGGATAAAAGAGGACTAGGTTTAGGCAAGCAATTCTTTAGCTGGGCGATCGAACGAGCCCAGGCCCGGGGTGCCCATGTGCTCCAACTCACTTCTGATAAGAAAAGACCTGATGCATTGCGCTTTTATGAAAGCTTGGGTTTTACCGCTAGCCACGAAGGATTCAAACTTCATTTTCCCTAGCCCCGACCTTTGCCTTCATGAAACCAAAACTTCCCTTTCCCATCGGGATTTCCATTGTAATTGACTGTGATTTCAATTCCTGCCTCAATATTCTCTAGGGCAAAGAAACTCATGGTCTGTCCATCAAAATCAGGCTGGTACTCTGCATTCGGATCGAAGGAGTGGTTGTAAATCGATCCATTTCCTAGGATGAGCGCTACTTGCTGATCTTTTGCTCCCCAGATAAAATAATAGTCGTGAATAATGGTCTTATCCAGTGTTTTCCGCTGAACACCTGGGATAACCAGAACGGGAGCAATTTCAATGATCGATCCTTTGGGTATGGGACTGGAGGTGAAGACTCCCCGCCCACCCAAATCACTGTCCGTGATATACAAGGACGGGATTTGCTGCATATACTGTAGCATTGATTCTTTGCAGTTTACAAATGTTTTGTTGGAAAAGCAAATGGGGGCGTTTGGGGTACGTAAGTGTGGGGGAGATGTTGGCGAGAACACGCAGCCTCGGCTTGGGGAGTCAAAGTCCGGTCATTCCATCGACTATCGACCGAAAAACTATGGACCCGCCTGGCCGCCTCAGCTTGGGGGGAGATGTTGGTGAGAACACGCAACATCGGCTTGGGGAGGCGGAGCCCGGTCATTCCATCGACTATCGACCGAACAAGCATGGCCCCGACCTGTCTACTCGGCTTCGGGGGGGAGATGTTGGTGAGAACACGCAAG